>CAVKXR010000004.1:0-30161 GCA_963660275.1 Oscillospiraceae bacterium | reverse complement strand
CCATAAGCCTCAACGCCCAAGCGTCCACCAAAGAGGTATCTGTCAGACCAGTCAAAGTCAAAGAAGGATTCGTCGTTTTTCTTAGCGATATTCCGAAGACGCGCGCCCGTCGCCTGGGCATGGATATCATCCAGGAAACCGATTTCACCGCTGTGATAGTCCGCATTGATACCCTGGAGCAAGCGACGAGAGGTCGTATCCAGATTGCGGAGAGCCATCGCTTCGGAGCGGGCTTCGGCAAAGATTTCCGGTTCCTGCAACAGATTAGGCTGCGGCGTATAAAGTGTGTAAGGCGTATAGCCGACACGCATATAGCCGAGGTTGAAAGCCAAGTGCCTGTCGAGAATCAAGCCGTCGTAAGAGAACCAGTGCCCGATGATCGGGTTGTTGTTCTCTTCGTAGCCGCTTTGCCAGTCCTTGTGCAGGCGAGCCTCGATCCGGACTTCCGTCTCGGAACTCGGGCGAGCCGTAAACACCAGGTTCGCGGTCGTATAGGCCTGGCTCTCTTGCGTGGGAGAATTGTCCGCAAACTGATCCGACTTCGCCATGGACGTTAGAAAGCCCGCCTTGACGGAACCGTTTACGCGCAGACCCAGAACCGCATCGTTCAGGGAATCCAGCTTTTCGAGCAGCGATTTTTGCTGGACAGCGACCGTATCCTGTTCCGGAGCGGCGAAAGCCGTCGCCGCCGAAAGGAGGAGCATCGAAGAGAATCCGAACAAATGCATTTTCATATTCGATTTCATACCTTAGTTTCTCCCCTTAAAATTCCACGTTGATGGAAGCTTCGATGACTGTCTGGGAAAATTCATGCGTGTATTTCCCCGAAGCGTCGATGGTGGCGTAAGAAGGAAGATTGTAAGCGGCTTCAAGCTTTTCGGAAGAAACGGTGCCATCCTCGCCAATCAAGGAGGCCGTGTTGTATTCGTTCTTGACCGTAATCATCCCGAAGTTGAGCGAGAGCCAGGCGTTGTCCGCCAGGGAATAATCCAGCCCGACCATCCACTGCATCTGCTTGCTGTTCAGCATCGGAACGGAAAGACCGCGGAGCATTCCTTCGTAGTCGTTGTAATCCGTCTTGATATACTGCAGACCGGCGGTAAATCCGAGACGCGGCAAATACTGGACATAGAGCCCGGCATTGATAAAGTCGCTCTTGAGTTCCGCGGTGCCGTCGGCAAGATTCAAGGAAGCCCAGTTATCCGTGTCGATGCTGCGTTCGGAATGCTTGTAGGAACCGGAGATTTCCAGAGGCTTCTGGAAGCCGAGAATCTTGAAGACATCCACCTTGGCTCCGCCGCCAAATTCCAGATAGGTAGCCTCCTTGAACATAGCAAGCGGAGAAACCTGCGTAAAGTAGCTGAAAAGCCCCTGCGCTTCGGCATAATCCTTCCAATTGAAAGTGACGTTTCCTTGAGTTCCCAAACGGTTCGAAGTCGCAAGACCGTTCGGCAAGACAAGCTGCAGAGCCGGATCTGTCAACGTTTCGATCAAAGCTAGCTGGGAGCGGGAATAAATTCCGGACTTCCAGGAACTCTTGTTGAACGGAGCGATGTTGTAGCTTTCCGTCTGACCGTCACGGATGCCGCTATCATCTGTAGAAAGCGTCGTTGTTGCCGGAGAATATTTCGGAGAATAATTATACAGAGCATCAAAAGAGGAATATAGGGGAGAATTTACGCCATACTTAATCGTATTTCCATCCTTGTCCGTATTCAGAATTCGGCGGGCAAAGAACTTCGGGGACTGCGCTAGATTGTTGAACCAGTTGCTGTCATTGCGAACAACATTCAATCCCAGGACAACGCCCCAGGCATCCGAAGTCTTATAACCCGCATTCAGGGTAACAAGAAGAGCTGAACCGTTTAAGGTTTCCTTGGTTGCCACATCTGTCGAAACCGCTTCACCGGTCGTTTCATCGATCACCGGAAGCCCCGTCATCGGGTCCACGACAGAAACAGAAGTATGATTGTAGATATCATCGGAGGAATAGGCGTATTCCGCAACAAGATCCAAAATCAAATTTCGATTACCCAAGAATCCCGCAATGTCACCGCCCACACGGCCACTGACAATCAACGTTTTCTGCGGGTCCGTATCGAATGGATTGATATCATCCAGAACATAGTCTTCATTCAAATCCTTATCCGGATGACGATAGGTATAGGTATAGGAATCTTCATTGTCGAAGATATACATCGGGGTAACGCCGACATAGAGATTCTTGTTCATCGGAAGAAGCTCAAGATTCGCAGCGAGCAACCACTTGTCCATGTTAGAAGCAAGAGACGCTCCGGGAACAGAATCGTTCTGGAGAATGTTGCCTTCAGCTCCCGAAAGATCCAAGACCGATGTGCGATTGAGCCGAGCAACAAGAGCCTCAGCGCGGAATTCGCCGACCGTATTGTTGAAGTAATGGCGGAACTGGATATTTGCGCCCTGCAAGTTACGCTGGTTGCCTTCCAGCAACTCCTGCGACTCTGCCATGTGACGCTTTCTCGCAAAAATCGTCGGTTCATAGAGAATATCCACATCCGGAGAGAACAGCGTCAGCGGTGAATATTGCTGACGAAAATCGCCGACAACCCAGTAGAACGAATTTCCGATGTTCCCTTCGACATTCAGCCAGCCGACAGAAAGCGTCTTGGAAGCCGAAGAGAAATACTCCTGCATTCCCGCTCCCATCCGAAGCATCACGTTAGCACGGACAAATTCGTAAGGCCGAAAATGAAATTCCAGGTCGGCATTTGCAAATTCGTTGCGCTCCGTCTCGGGCATCTTGTTGATTCCGGTCGGATCGTTATCCGTATCGAAATACGAGGCTTGGGCCACCGCCCGAATCTTTCCGCCAATCTGGACGCCGCGTTTCGCGTTGATGGAATCCACCTTCGCATCCAGGGCTTCCTGAGTCTGCCATTCCGTTGCAGCGGGAATCGAAACGGAAGCGGCGAAAAGCGCAATCAAGATTTTCTTCATATTCATATTCATCGTTTACGCCCTCCTTAGAACCAGACCTTGGTCTCTGCCGCGATGTAGTGGGAATGCCAATCGTTTACAGAAAGGTTCTCATCGGAATGCGTCATCCATTTATAGCGAACGTGCAAACCTGCGCGATCCGCAAAATCCCAGTCAAAGCCTAAGCCAATAGCCGTTTCCAAATAATTGAGCGGTGCATAGGCGTAATAAGAAGTTTCAACCTCGTTATACAAACCGGATGTCTTAGGAACACCGTTTGAAATTGAATATGAGGTGTAAGCATACTTGGAGCGGAATGTTTCTATTCCCAAAATACCGACCATATGGAACTTGGGAGTTACCGCAACAGTCGGTTCGAACTGACCGTAGAAGCTCCACAAAAGCATATCGCTCTGGTCTTCACTATAGGCGATCGGAGCGATCGTGGTCGAAATGCCGGAGAGAGCCGCATAACCGGTCATCATGATATTGCGGTCCGTTCCAAACCAATGTCCGATATCGTAACCGCCCATCATCGAAAGGTAAGAAGACCACTTCGCATGGCTAGGCACTTCGCCCTTCTTGATTTGATCCACATTCTGGTAGGCGACAAAGGATTCCCACATTTCCCAGGTTCCGCCGTAAAGTCCGCCTTTTTGGCGACGCAACTTGATGCCTACGCCCGGCTCCAAGACACCGGTACGAGCTACATAGCCGCTCGAACGCGGGTCCGCATTTCCGGAATCCGCCCAGAAAATTGGCTTGTGCTTGGTCCAGGAATTGGTGCTTTCCCACATGTTACGACCATTTAGGCGATAATTGAAAACCAAAACGTCCGTTCCTTCCTCGACCTGGCGATGCTGTCCATACTGGAAGTCAAGATAACCTCGATTGAAAGTCGGTTCCACCTTGATATTCAATCCCATCATATTCGGCGTGTAACGGAGCGAACCGCCGTTCAGGTACATTTCATCCTTGCGCCAGCTGGTAAAGCGCGACGGATTGCTGAGAGAATAGGGAGAATAGAAATCCTTCGGAAGGTAGATGCCTTCGACGGTTATCGGCCAACCTTCGATATGCTTGCTCTGCGCCTTGATATAGATACCAACCTGAGGTGTCGCAACCCCGGATTCGTAAGCATCTTTCGCATATCCATGGGTTTGGGCGGCATCTTCTGACTTGTAGAAATTGACTGAATCCGTAATGCTCAAGGCGATATCGGCCATCAAATAGAGTTTCGGGGTGATATTTCCCTTAATATCGATCGAAGCGACATGCGTATTCAAAAGAGAAGGAGTCATTCCTGCAGTCAAATACTGGTTGCGGAATTCGTCTTCATAGATAATGCCCTTGTCAAAGACAACACCCATATAGTTTACGCCGAGCGTCATCGATTCAAAGAGCTTATCCTTGGCAATTCTTCCATGATAGACGGAACCGCGCATGTCATGCAAACCATAGGTTTCCAGTTCACCCGGCTGGCCGGCATACAGACGGAGACCGTCGCGCGTTCCCATATCCATATCCATCGGCTGGGAAACCATGAACTGCGCCTTCATATTGAACGGTAGCTGATAGACGTTCGCAAAGACGCCGCCAAACGAGCGGTTCGTCCAGAAAGCGCGTCCGCCTTCCTTGACCGGTTTGAAAGACTTTTCCTTGTAATAGGTGCTGACCGTTTTTTCGTCCTCGAAAAGTTCGTATTGCCACGAAAAGCGAGGAGCCGTTTCGCGTTCCCACATGGTAAGGGGAGAAGCATTCGCCCAGATGACGCCGCCTGCGGTGATATATGCGCCAAAGACGCCCGCACGGATATCCGCTCCCACGTTGAATTCTTCATCAATCGTCGAAGAATAATAATCCGTGGAATGGTCGTAGAGAACGCGCTCGTCGTAGGTCGGAACGCCTGTCGGCTGCGTTGCATACTTGTTTCCGAATGTACCGGAAAGGTCGAACGGGAAGGCGAAGTTCGTCCACAAGGTCATGTACGAATTCGGCATGGCGACAACGTTCGCCTTAAAAATCGCCTCGACAGAAGTGCGAGCCTTGTCGCTTGCAAAAGCCGGAGCCGTTTCCGAATAGTGGAAATTCTTGACGCGGAAAGCCATAAAGCCGGAGACCGCCACCGGCAGATCGTCCTTACCGAGCAGCGTAGATTCCATATTGCCGGCGAGAGTGTCGATCGACGCGTGGATCGAATCGAGCTTTACCTGGGTAGGAGTCGCCCAGACGGCTGTAGCGCAAGAAGCGATTAAAAAAGAAGAAACCAGTTTATGCATAAAACCCTCTTAAATCGCATTGCGGAAAGGATAGTTGGCGGGACCTTCGTAAGGTTTGCCGTGTTTCTTGATGACCACATCATCAATCCAGACCTTGAAGGATTCGTTTTCATCCTTGCGGACTTCGAGACGGAAACCCTTGAACTTGTCCCAGGCAAAGGGAAGCATCACGTCGCGCGTATTCTTCGCATCCCAGTAAAGGCCTGTCATACCGAAAAGTTTGAGCGGGATGCTGAAATGCGTCCACTCGGTTGTAATCTCGCCGAGGCTCTTGGAACGGAGCTTGACCTGGAGCGATTCACCGCCGCTCTTTACGCCGTCATCGACCAGCACAAACAGAGCATTTTCACCGCCCTTTTCGCCCTTAATCCAAAATTCCAGAACGCCTTCTTCGAGGTAGGGCGTGAGATCGACTGAACCTGCAATACATATCGCGACGCCCGAATAGTCGCTTGCGATCAGTTCGATTTCCATCGAAAGGGCGCCTTCCTTCGCATACTTGTCCGTCATCACCGGTTCGGGGTTTTCACGCGGATATTGGTAAGTATATCCACCGCCGCGGGGAATCGCTTCGCGCATGATGACCGTCACCACGTCCTTGTCCGGGCGGAAAGGCTTTGCCGGTTTCATGACAAAACGCGACTGGTCGCGGTCACGGTATTCACCGAAACCGATGCTAGCAAAAGAAAAAGACACAAAAAGAAGCGAAAGGCAAAGGCACTTCCAAAGGTTTTTCTGTATTTTGGCATTCATAGGTTTTCAAATTCTCCAAAATCCGATGAGCCATAATATAATTTGTTTTTTGACTTTTCCCATTTCGTTTTTTGCAAAAAAACGCTTGCAAAGGGTACAAAGTCTTTCCTTTGTCCAAATTTTCCAAAATTTAGACGGTTTCATCTGTAAACATCTTTTTAGAAAACGGAAAAAATTATCCGTTGAACAATAATTTAGTTTTGAAGAAAATTGCCTTTCCAAAGGATGTCCATGAAAAAATTCAGCCCTCTTCTTTTAGCGGTCGCCTTGTTTGTCGCCTGTTCGAGCGATTCGGGAAGCCTTACCCGCGTAGATTCATCCAGTTCCACCGAAAATTCCTCCGCAGCTCAGGTCATCCCCGTCGATTATTCTGCGGGTCGCACCATGAACCAGAGACTCGGGCGCGGCATTAACCTGGGAAATTCCTGGGACTCCAAGTCCTACCCGGAAAATGTTCCCGACGAGCCTTATAACTTTGGCTATAATGATAACTTAGACGGGGGCTGGGGAAATCCTATCGAAGACGGCGATTTTAAAATCGTCAAGGAAGCCGGATTCAATTCGGTGCGCATCCCGGTCCGCTGGCAGCACAATTCCAACCCGGTAACCCACGAAGTTAATCCCGAGCGCCTTGCCGGAGTTGTCGAGGATGTTGCATTGGCCATCAATGAAGGGCTTATCGTCATCGTCGATTTCCACTGGTATCAGGAGCTGATGGATGCTGGAAACAATTTTATTGCGGATCCGGTGAACAACGCAGCCGCCTACGAAGCGGAAAAGGTCCACTTTTACTCGATATGGAACCAAGTCGCCTCGGCTCTGAATGTTTTTCCCGACTCGATGCTCGTCCTTGAAATTCTGAACGAACCGACTTTCAAAAATGCGGATGTTTTAAACGATGTGATGCTCGGCGCCTACAGCATCATCCGAAACGCCGCTCCGGGAAAGACAATCATGTTCGAATCCAATTCAGCGGCAAAATTCGGTTTGCTCAACCAGCTGAAGCTCCCCCAAGACGGCAACATCATCTTCTCCGGTCACTATTATGAACCCTACACCTTTACCCACGAAGGTCACGGTTACACGTGTAAGGGCGACGAAACCTATTCGCCAACGATTTCGAGCGACATGGCAAAATATGTGGCGACAGCACAGTCGCTATATCCGGATGTAAACGGAGGGCATATCCCGATGAACATGGGAGAGTTCGGTGTCGCAGCCGGTGCTCGCAGTGGTTGCGGAAGCGAGGGTCCTAGCGACAGACTATATGCGCTCTGGTCCAAGAAAGCGGTCGAAGCAACAGAAAAATATGGTTTGAGTTGGACTTACTGGGGATTTACGAAAGTCGGAGGCTTTGAAGCCTACGACAGAAACGAAAACAAATGGTATCCGGGAATTCTCGAAGCCCTAGGACTCAAGAACTAGCGGATAATCCGAATATCTTCTTTTGAAAAGAAATCACGGATGGCGGAATCCTCGGATTCCGCCATTTTCTTTATGTTTTCGCTCACCGTTCTCTTTGAATGGAAAAGTTCGCGATAGAGCCGTTCGATTTCGACGATGCGGTTTTCCGTAAAGCGGTCCGGAAATTTGCGGAGCGCGTGCAAATTCACCCCGGCAAAGCGAAGCGGATCTCCCAAAGCCTTTACATAGGGCGGGACGTCCTTATCGACCTTGAGGGACGCGCCGATAAAGCTGAACGCGCCGATGCGGCAGTTTTGCGCTACGCCGGAAGTTCCCCCGATATTGGCAAACTCGCCGACATGGACATGGCCGCCGAGCTGCACCCCGTTTGAAACGACGGCCCCGTTTTCGATGAAGCAGTCGTGGGCGACATGCACGTACGCCATCAAAAGTACATCGTCCCCGATGAATGTCTTTCCCGAGACGGAAGTGCCGCGATGAACCGTCACATATTCGCGGATTTTTACATGCGCGCCGATTTCAAGCGTCGTCTCTTCTCCGCGAAACTTCAAGTCCTGCGGAGCGTTCCCGAGGCTCGCCCCGTCAAAAACAAAAGTTCCCTCGCCGATTTTCACGTGCGAAAGGACATGGACGCGCGATTCCAGGATGACACCTTCCCCGATTTCGGCAAAGTCATCGACCAGGCACCACGGGCCGATACAGGCGCTGTCTGCGATTTCCGCTTTGGGGCTTACATAGGCTGACGGATGAATCATACAGAAGAAATAATAAATATATTTGACCCGTTATGCTGAGCATTTGCATTCTCGGAGTCCTCACCGCGCTATATGTATCCCTGTTCCTGTTTTTTTCGATAGGACTTTTACGGGCAAAGAAACGGCAGACAAATTCCGAAAAACGGTGGAGCGTTTCCGTTATCGTTCCGCTCAGAAACGAAGAGACGCACGCTCTGCGGACATTGGAAGCGCTCGAAGCCCAGGATTACGAAGGAGAATGGGAAGTCATCTGCATCAACGACCGCTCCACGGACAGCACCCAAAAGCTACTCGAAGATTTTGCCGCAAACCACCCGAGATTTTCGGTCGTAAGCGTCCCGATGAACGCGCCCTATATCGAAAGCCCCAAGAAACGCGCTCTGGAAACCGGATTTCAAAAAGCCCGCTATGAAATCCTCATGACGATGGACGCCGACTGCATTCCCCCCAAAGGATGGATCCGTTCGATGGCAAGCCGCTTCCGGGGAAACATCGCAATCGTGCAAGGTCCCAAGAAAAATTCCGGTTCGCCGGGAATCGTTCACGCCTACCAGAAGCTCGAAACCCTCGGATACACATCCATCGAGGCGGCTGGATTCAGCATGGGCGTTCCCCTGGTCGCGAGCGCAGCTGCCCTGGCCTACAAAAAAGAGCTTTTTTTTCAAGTCGGGGGCTTTGGCGACCTGGTGCACCTGTCTTCCGGCGACGACGACATGCTCGTCCACAAGATGATTCACGAACCGGATGTCGGCTTCTGCTACAACCTCGATAAAGACGCCGTCGTGGAAACCGCTCCGGTGGATTCGCTGAAAGGACTTCTGAACCAGCGGGCGAGATGGGCGAGCAACGGGACGCATTATTCCAACCATTTTTACACGCTCTTCCTGACGCTTATCTACACATTTTATGTCTGGCTTTTTCTTGCTCCGTGGCTTGCGGTTTTCTGTGATTTTCCATGGAGCTGGTTCGTGATTCCCTTTGTTCTGAAAGTTGCGGTCGATACGCTTTTTCTGTCTATCGGAGCGATTCGCCTGCACGAGACAAAGCTTCTCAAGGCTTTGCCGGTTACCGAGCTTTTGCAGATTCCGATGATCGCTATCGCCGTTCCGCTCGGAATATTTAAACTGTTTCGCTGGAAATAGAATTTCGCGCAAAGAGGAGCGCATCTTCCCGGGAAAGAATTTTTCCTTGCAACTGACGATCAAATTCTTCCCGAATGATTTCGCCGATACGAGGCCCAGGCTTAAGTCCCATCGCAAGCAGGTCCGCCCCTTTCAATAGCGGTTCCGGTGCTGCGTCAAAGACTCCGATTTTCTCGGCGAAAAGTTTCATGGATTCCGCGGCTTCGGTCCGAGCATTTTCTTCCAAAAGCGGCGTGGATTTTAGATAAGGATAAACCAAGGAAAGTCCGCCAAGACTTACCGATGCGCGGCGCAGAAATTCCTCGTCAAAATCCAAGCGGCGAGCCTTTTCGACAAACAGGGGAAGCTTCCGGTAAAGTTCGGGGACGCGCTTTAAAAGTTTCACCTCGTTCGTTATCCGGGAAAGGAATTTGCTTACTTCGGAAACGTCCCCCGCCCCGGAAAGAAGCGCGGTAAAGGCGAGAACTTCCTTTGAAACGGAATCTTCGACAGCGGGAAGTTCACGCGAGATATTGTCCAGCAAAATTCCCAGATTTTCAAACGAACCGCCCAGCGGACGGATTTCCGGGAAGAAGCGGGAAAGTTCCATTTCGAGAAATGCCCGAAGCCCGAAGTTCGGGCGTCCGGGTTTCAGAAGCCACTTCTTGAACTCCTCGAAAATCCGCTCCGACGAAAGATCGGCGAGCGAAAGCGAACGGCAAAGCTCGGCGGTTTCCGGAGCGAGATTCAGGGAAAAGCGCGACGCAAACTGGACCCCGCGCAAGACGCGAAGCGAATCCTCGGCAAACGCCGGAGAAACATGCCGAAGCAAGTGCCTATCCAAATCACCCTTGCCGTCGTAGGGATCCGAAAGTTCGAGTTCCGGTAGCGAAAGTCCCATCGCGTTCACGGTGAAGTCGCGACGAAGAGCCGCCTCGGCAAACGTCAAGTGCAGATGCGTTTCGACGAGAAAGCCCCGATGCCCTTCCCCGATTTTATTTTCGGTCCGCGGAAAGGAAAAGTCCAGGTCGAGACCTTTTGACGCCAAATGTACGACGCCAAAAGCCTTGCCGACGAGATTCGGACGTCCGAAATCCGAAAGGATTTTGAGCAGAGTGTCTTGCCCGATGCCGTAAACTTCCACGTCGAAGTCACGGGAATCCCGCCCGAGCATCGCATCGCGAACAAAGCCTCCGACTAGGTAGCATTTTCCTCCCGCGGCACGGATACGCTCCGCGATTTGCATCAGGCGACCGGGAATTTCGTTTCGGACTTTTTCCAAATTCATGGAGAAACCTGAAGCGAATCCGTCCGGGAAGAATCCTTTTTGGAATCCTCGTACATTTCGTAAATGCTCTTCTTGACTTTGTTCGTCAAGGAATCCGACTTTTCATATTCCGCCTGTTCTGCGCGACATTCCGAAAGTTCCCGGGAGGTCCATTCCCGTTGATCAGGCGACATCGCCGTATGGTTCAAGCGGTATTCGATTTCGGCGCAAACGGGCTTCTTTCTTTGCGAAGCGCATCCGGCAAGCAGGATGATTGCACACAAAGTAATTCCGAAAAATTTTATCGGAGAAATCAAGTTTCGAGAATGCTTTTTCGATAAGGGCATAAAATTTCGCTTCTAATGGATGACCAGAATTTTACCGCGCTTTTTCCGGGATCCTTTCTGGATGATGTAATGATAGACTCCCGGAGCTATCAAAACGCCTCGCCTGTCCCGACCATCCCAGACAACGCGCCCGCCGTCGAGTTCGTCGCCGTGAAACGCCCGGACAAGATGCGCCCCGGAATTGTAAACGGAAACAGTTGCGCTTTCCGAGACATTTTCAAAAGTCAGGACCTGCCCCAGATCAAAGCGGACAGGATTCGGATAAACCTTTATTCCAGGACCGTCCGATGTCATGAACGAAGAGGTTTCCCGTAAATCGGTCCGCGCATAACGCGACACGCCGTTCTTGTGGACAAACCAAACCTGTCCCTTTTTTCCATCGACGAGAACATCATAGACGATGTCGTTCAGGAGACCGTTTCGGCTGACAAATTTTGTCGCAGCCATTGTATCGGGACTGGCTCCGACTTTTTTTACCATATAGGCGCCGCTGCCGATCGTCCCTAGCCAGAGCCTGTCATTCGGATCGATGGATAACGACGAGAGGTTTGCCTGTTCATACGAAGATGTTCTATGCGGAGCCTGGACAGAATCCATGCCGCTTTCAAAATAGGCGAACGTGGAGTTGGTAATGGTCCAAAGACGCCCGGACTTGTCAAAATCCATGTCTAAAATGACGTAGTTATCCGGCGTGGGAACGGTTTCCTTGTTTTGAACCACAAGTTCCCCGCCTGTTTCCGCGACAGGGCGAATGTGAAAAACATCCAAGGCCCCGACGCCTTCCGTCCCCTCGGTCTTCCCCGCTCCGGAATAGAGAATCCACTCCGAACCGTCTTCCGACCAAGCGGCCTTGAGCGGTCCCGAAAAATTTCCGCTTCCGACATGGTTCGCGCAGCTGATTTCTCCCGACTTGTCGATGTAGGCGATTCCGTAGCCTGAATTTCCCCAGAAGCTCACCAGCCAGCCGAGACTGTCCGGGGAGACGGCAACGCCTGTCGGCACGATGTAGTTTGTGAGGTAACGCTCGGCGCAGTTGGAATTTTCAAGCCCGACGCTTTGCAAAAACTCGCCACCGTTTCCCGCATAGATTCGCCATCCAAATCCCCAGATACCGACAAGAGTTGTGCCGTCCGAAAGCGTCTCCAAATTTTTAAGCAAGCGGGTATAAGGTTCCACGCCGCCATAGTAAGGCAGATCGCCCAGCGAAGGCCCATAGACAAAAGCCTCTCCATCGCTCCAGCTAAAGTCTCCGTCCGCCGAATAGACCGTTACGCCGCCGTCGCCTCCCACAAAAGGAACTATCACGTAGGGATTTTTCAGAGAAAATCCAGCCCAAGCCGAAACATCCGTCAGTTCCCCGTCATAATACCACGCCGAATTTTTTCCGACCAGATAGGAAAAGCCGTCCCCGGGAAGAATTTTTCGTACAAGGGAACTGTTGCCGTTCCACAAGGCGGGAAACTTTTTTTGGGAAAGCGTGTCACCGTTTGCAACGAGAACGGAAAGCGTTTCGTCAAAATCAGCCCGCAACGTTCCGCCTGAAAACGATAACCGGGTGATGGCCGCAGCCGTCGAATCCTTGCCGTGAAAATTTCCGACAAATGTCCACGATGCGGGATCCGCTAACAGGACGTCTTCGGACAAGGTTTGCCACGGCATTCGCCGCAGATAGACGTCCGAGCCAAGAGCGACAAAAAGCGAATCGCCACAGATAAGCAGCGCCGAAGGAGATGTCGATTTCAAGGAAACATTCCCGATCCGCGAAAGACTTACCAACGACTTTTTCCGGGCGATATCGAAAAAGGCGATTTTATCCCGAAAGCCCAGGACAAGGATAGAATCCGCGATTTCCGCAAGGCCCGACTGAAGTTCCGCCGATGTCGAAGCGAAAGAACGGTTCAAGATGGAAAAACGCCTATTGCCGAGAAACCTCGAAACGATGCCCTGGGAAGAAACGGCAAGCAATTCTCCGGAAGCGGTCCGCACAACGCCCCGAATGTCCGAAGCTTCCAAACCGTTTGCCGAAGTAAACACATCCGTCGAACCGTCCGGAGAAACAAAGCGAACGCCCCCATCCGTTCCCAGCACAAGCATCTTGCCTGCAAGCGTCGAAGCGTAAATGGAATCGGACCGGGCAAAGTTTTTCCATGTATCCGCGGCAAAAGCGCACGATACGCAGAGGATCAATAAAGAGCGGAGCCAAAACTTCACTCTTTAATATTACCAAAATTCAGGAAGCCTTTACCTGTTCCAAAACTTTTTTCCGCATTTTTCCCACGGAGAGAACCAGTTTCTTGGCGACCGTCGAACGGCAAATCCCCGAAATTTCGGAAAGCTCGTTGATGGAAAAGCCTTTCAGGTAATGCAGTTCGACAAGCGTTCCCAGATTCGGAGACAGAAGGTCCAGAAAGGAGTTCACCTGGCGCTCGTTCTCTAGCTGTGTCCGGTTCTGCTCATCGCGCCGGGCATCATACCGGAAAAACTTTTCACAGACATTTTGCGAACGATACAGACGCCGGAACTCGTCATGGCAGACATTTTCCGCAACCCGAAACAGCCAACCCGCAGGGTTTTCCAAGCGGCGGACTTCCTCAAAATGCGTATGCAGCCGAATGTAAACATTTTGCATCAAATCCTGGATGGAACAAGCTCCGTGCATTTTATGCAGACACAATTTGTAAATTTGAAACCGATGCCGATTCCAAAAGCTCAATATATCTTGATTTCGAACAGGCCCTTGAATAGAGGCCATATAACTCCTGACCAAATTCGGGAGCAGACAAAAAGCGACATCCGTAAAAATAGGAATCAAAAAGGAGTCCCGGTTTGAAAAATCGACCAATGGCAAATTTGGCAACCGTTCGGTTGCAAAAAACATTCTTTTTTTTCATTTTACTTTTCTGCAGCTTTGCAGCGGCCGATGATTTTGGCCTCGTATCGCTCAACAACATGACACCGCCGCAGATAGAAATTTCCTATCCGTCGGAAAAAACAGTCCAGGGAACGCTGGTAAATGTCCAGGTTTCCATTCCCGACGGTTGGCATGTGAACGCAAACATTGCCGCCGACAAATTTTTAAAGCCTTCGACGCTAGACATTAGAGCCCGCGGAATCGAATTCGACGAACCGATCTGGCCCACGCCTATCAAGGAATACAGCGAAGCGCTAGATCTTGAAAATCTGGTTTTCAAGGGAACATTCCTAATCCAGGTTCCGGTGAAAGATATCGCCGCCGATTACGACACCAGCACGACAAATATCGACTTTACTTACCAAGCCTGCAGCCAAATATGCCTCGCGCCGCAGACCGTCCACGCTTCCATGCAGATAAAAACGCTCGGGCAAAGCACGGACGAAACGATCCAAAACGAGCCTTTAAAAAAAAACTCCGGTGATCCGCTAATCCTTTTGCTCGGGTTCGCGTTTTTAGGCGGGCTGATCCTCAATCTGATGCCTTGCGTCTTGCCGGTTCTCTTTTTAAAACTTTTCCACCTGACGAAAAACGCCGGGGAAACGCGGGGACGCCTTTGGAAATTGACCGGGATGCTTGTTTTCGGAATCTTGATTTCCTTTTGGAGTCTCGCCGCAATTGTCGCCTTGATCCAAGCGGGAAACGGCCTTTCGGGCTGGGGATTCCAGTTCCAGAATCCGGGATTCATCGTCTTTATGGTCATCCTGCTCTCGGCTTTTGCCATGAACCTCTTCGGAGCGTTTGAACTCTTCCTGCCGGGTTCAACCCTTACGAAAATGGATGCGGCGACTCGCAAGGAAGGTTTCGGAGGAGCCTTTGCAAGCGGAATTTTGATGGTCCTGCTGAGCACGCCGTGTTCCGCGCCGTTTCTCGGAACTGCGATGGGATTCGCCTTTACGCAGCCGACGACTATCCTCTTTCTCTTCTTTACGCTTGCCGGTCTGGGGCTCGCCTTTCCCTATATTCTCGTAGCGATCTTTCCGTCCGTCCTGAAAATTTTCCCGAAGCCGGGCGCCTGGATGGTCAAGGTGCAGAAGCTCCTCGGACTTTTTTTGCTTGGGACTGCCGTTTGGCTCGTCTGGATTTCTTTCCGCATGACGGGAACATTCGGAGCGGCCATCGTCTGCGGATTCGGCATCTTCGCCATTTTTGCCTCGGCAATCTTCGGAAAGTTTGCCCGGCCTGACAAGCCTTTCGTCCGGGAACCCGTTTCGCTTCTCGTCATCGCCGTCATTTTCTTTGCCGCATGGTTTTTGGGCGGGAAACCGGTAATCCATTCCATCATAAACGAAAAGGCTCGCGAAATTGCCGAAAAAACTCTCGACGAAAATGGCTGGTATCTGTATTCGGAAGAGACTTTTCAAATGCTTTCAAAGGAAAACCGTCCGCTTTTTGTCGATGTGACCGCAGACTGGTGCCTCACCTGCAAGACCAACGAAGCGATGGTCCTTTCAAAAGACGATATCAAGGAAATCTTTTCCAGCACCGGAGCAATCCTTGTCAAGGCGGATTACACGCTCGAAAGCCCGGAAGTCACCAGACTTCTCCGAAAGCTCGGAAAAAGCGGTGTCCCGGCCTATGCGGTCTATCACCCCGAATCCAGCAGATGGGAAGTCCTTTCCGAAATTCTGACCAGGGAATCCATCGCCAAGGCGCTTTCCGAAAATCGCTAGGAGGCAAAAGAGCAACATCGGATATTTTTCACAATTTCCGCTAAAATTTCCTTTTTGAAAAGAATTAAGATAGATTTACCGATATGAAAGTCGCCCTTCTCACCAACGAATTTCCTCCCGACATCTACGGCGGTGCCGGAATCCATGTACAGTTTCTTTCGCGCGAACTCAAGGCGCTTTGCGAAATCGAAGCGCGCGCCTTCGGCCATCAGAACGATTCCGAAAAAAACCTCCATGCGCTAGGTTTTTCGCCAAAGCTCGGATCCGTTCCTTCCGACACCCGAATGTCCAAAATTTTGAACCCGCTCGACATCAACCTGCAATGGGTCAGCAGTCTCGAAAACATCGATATAGTCCATTGCCACACCTGGTACAGCCATTTCGGCGGCGTACTTGCCAGCCGTCTTTTGGAATGCCCGCTGGTCCTGACAACCCACTCCCTTGAACCGCATCGCCCGTGGAAAGCGGAACAGCTCGGAAACGGCGGATACCGGATGAGTTCTTGGATTGAACGGACCGCTTACGAAGCCGCCGACGGGGTAATCGCCGTTTCAAACGAAATGAAGCGTGATGTGATGGAACTTTATGGCGTCCCCGCCGACCGAGTTCAAGTAATCTACAACGGAATCGACCCCGATTTTTACAAGCCGACATTTGAACCGGAAGTTCTCGACAAATACGGAATCGATCGCGAAAAGCCTTTCATCCTTTTCGTCGGACGTATCACAAAACAGAAAGGGATTTCCCAACTCATCGGAGCGATACCGCACATCCGAAAAGACGTGCAAATCGTTCTTTGCGCCGGTGCGCCGGACACCCCGGAACTTGCGGCGGAATGCGAATCCAAAATCCAGAGCCTGCAAAAAAGCCGAGACGGAATTTTCTGGATTCAGGAAATGATGCCCCACAAGGAACTCCGCGTCCTCTACACATACGCAACCGCTTTTGTCACACCGTCACTTTATGAACCGTTTGGAATCATCAACCTCGAAGCGATGAGCTGCGGAACGCCTGTCGTCGGAAGCGCAGTCGGCGGAATCCCGGAAATCATTGTCCAGAACCAAACGGGATTTCTTGTTCCGCTAGAGCCTAAATCGCCTTCGGATTTTGAACCTAAAAATCCGGAAGCTTTCCAGCAGGCTCTCGCCGACAACCTGAACACGCTCATCGACAATCCGGAACTGTCAAAGAAATTCGGAGAAGCCAGCCGCAAGCGGGCAATCGACGTTTTCAGTTGGAAAAGCATTGCAAAACAGACATTCAATTTCTACGAAACCATCATCGCAAGGTATAAAGCCGAAGGCGCGAGAAAAAAGTAACAGATAAAAGGAGTCGCTCTTGCGGCTCCTTTTTGTAAAGAAAATTTTCTTTTAGCGAAGCACCCCCTTGTAAGAAAGCGTTTTTCCATTTTGGGAAACTTGAACAAAGTAACTTCCCGATGAAAGCTTGTTGCCGTTCCAAGCGAGCAGGTTTGTTCCGGCAAGACCATCTACCTGAAGCGTTTCTACCTTTTGTCCGTGCGCAGAAAAAATTTCAAGCGTCGCAGGACCGGAGTTTTCCAATTCAAACTGGATGGAATTTCGGTCAAAGGTCGAAAGCGAAAGGTTCCTTGAATCTTTGTCAAAATGCGAAGTCAAACCAGAACTTTCGGAAATTTTCGCATACACATTGGCTTTCAGGTTTGGAAGTTCGACTGCATCCAAAAATTGCAGCGATTCATCCGACATCGCCTTGAACGCTACCCCGGAACCTTCATCGTCTGCGGAATTCTTGACGACAATCGCTTCGCGGCGAACCGAAATCCGCAATGTATCCGAATTTCTCAAGACAGTCAATTCCACCGCTTCTTCAGGATTTCCTCGGAGAACTTCCATATCAAAATCCAAGGATTTTCCCGCCAGCGAAACGTCATCTGCCGACAGCAGAAAATCTCCCGTTTCGATTCCCGCCAGATGCGCCGAGGCTCCCTGTACAACGTGAGCCACTTCGGCTCCGCGATCCGACGGATAAATGGCCAGTCCCAGTCCGCCAAACGATTCGCTTGCCATAACAGCCGGAACCGCTGCGAAAATTCCAAGCGTCCATAATTTTTTCATTTTGTCACCTCTGAAAGAATTGTGTTTGAGTGAATGATTGAATCCAGAAAGGATGTGGAAAGTTTCATCACGCCTTTCTGGAAAGCGGCGACGTAAAGCGTATCCTTTACAATCGTTCCATCTAAAATTTCCGCCACCCCGGAAATCGGAGGCAATTCGTTCCAACGATTTTCCTTAGGAACGTAAATGGAAGAACCTTCGCCCAAGGCGATGTAATTCCCAAGAAACGGGACAAAGCGATAAACGGATGCCGGCGTTCGAGAGACCAGAGAGATATCGCTTTCCGTATAAAATAGGGAACAGTCCATTTTCTGGTGCCAGATTCCCTGTGAAGAAAGCGAGAAAACGCCTTCTAGATTCGCATAGCCGACAAGCAATCCGTTTTCCGCGATTACCGCATCCCGGGCAAGCATCGAGGAATCGTTCCAAGCGCCGTTTTCGCAGGCAACCGTCGGAGCGGGAACCGAATGCCACGCCGTGTCCGAAAGATCAAAACGGTAGATTCCGTTGCCATAGGTCATGGCGAACAGGGAACCATTCCATTCCTCGGCACGCATAAAGGATTCCTCCGTGGGAAATCCCCGGTTCCAATTGTTCCACGTTCCGTCATCCGATTCAAAATAGATGGGATTTTTTTCTCCGAACGTCCCGTGCGAAAACGAGAGCACTAGACGTCCGCGAAACTTTGCAATGCCGTCTATCCCGTAAGCGGAATCCGAAATGGGATATCGCTTATCGACAACGGGAAGTTCTCGATGCGTCCACGTTTCCTTTTCAGGATTAAAAATCCAAAGCCTAGCACCGCTAGAACTGAAGAACGTTCCCACGTAAAGGATTCCCGAATCGGCAAAAAGAACATTTGGCACATCGCCGTCAGGAAGTTCCAGTTCCTTCCAGAGAAGGCTACCGACCTTTCCCTGGAAAAGCTGGTAACGACGTTTGCCATCGATCTGCCGATCGTTACGCGCAAAAAGATAATCGCCCACGCTTGAAACCGATTCAATGCCCGTTCCAAGATTTTCGGCATCGGCATAATCCACGGAAAGTCCCGCTGATTGCCAACCCGAGCGTTCGTTTTTTTGCGAAAGTTCTCCGTTAGAAGAACAGGCAACAAGAAAGCCCAGGAACAAAAGTTCGATCCAGTATTTCATCAGGCACCGCCGACAAGATGTTTCCAATCCGTCATGACGATTCCGCCAATCGCCTTTGCGGGTGCGGCTTCCTTGCGCTTCACCTTTTTCAGGCCGACGGAACACTTGGATTCGTCTAATGCGCAATAAAGATCCGAACCTTTCCGCGGAGCCCCTTCAAACTCGATGCTCTGCAGATGGATGTTGTAATCGGCATTGTCGATTCGCCCATAAGTCAGAACGTCTCCGTGCGGAACGACGTTATACGGATACTTGTCGGGAACCTGCGAAAGATAAATGCTGTAAGTCTTCGGAGACAGAAATTCCTTTTGATACTTTGGACCGAATTTCTGCTTTTTATCCATAAACTGCTGGCTGTAGGCCGTCACAAGCAAGTCGCTCGCTCCGAGCCATTCTTCCATCAGGTTGTTGTAGAATTTCAGCCAGCTTTCGATACCCTTGATATTCTTTAATTTGACCCCTTGGGATTTATACAGAAGCGCATTGACAAAATTCGTCACTGACAGGCAGGCGTTTTTCTCGACATCGTTTGAACTCTTGCAGAACTTGGAGCTTCCGCTCGAAAGCTGGTTCATAAAGTAATTGCGAAGACCACGCATATCCGAAGAATACATCGGACGCATCTGCACATTTGTTCCATCAGGACGCTTCGGATAACCTTCCTTGGAAAGCTTCGATATGAACGAAGAATGCGTTGCCAGATGAGCGCCATCGACATGCCAAGCCCAAAGCGAATCGCGAAGCGGCTTTAAAAAATCGATTTTTTTTGTCGTCGTTTTTTTCCGAAGCCCGAAAAGATATTTATAAGTCGTCTTCAGCTTGAAATCGCCGACATAGCTACCCGAAAGCTTGACGCTGACATCGGTCGATGTTCCCAAAAGCCCGGAAAGAATCCTGTCCGAAGGAATGAAAAGATTGGCGATAACCTTGCTCATCGTCTTTCCCATCCCGACTTCTTGTAAAAGCTCCGCCGAGATATCCTTGCCTGCGCCTTTTTTGAAAAATTCCACAAGATCCTTTTTCACGTTTGCAGAAAGCAAAGTCCGATCCGCATAGCGATTTCCTTTCTTTTCCCGGTTTTTCTGGTCCTGAATTTCCTTGATGAACGCGGCAACAGCGGGCTTCGATTTTTTGATATTCGAATAGTCGTCGGCAAGTTCCGACCCGAAATGCGGCGTATTCACCGTGACAACGCGGCGGATATGGTTTGCCGGATTCGCCTTTCCCGATGGATAGTGTTTGGAATTCGCCCTTAATCCTCGGAGCATTTCCCGAATGACAAGTCCGCCCTGGCTGTGAGCGACCAGATCGACCTGCTTCGACGCATCCGTTTTCCAGGAATTTCCATAATGCGCCTGGAGAACCTTTTCGAGATACTTGTAAAGCGCAAAGGAAATCGACTGTTTCGCGTTGTCGTCTTTCCAATGCGGTAAAACCTGTACATAAGCATTCCCCGACTTCTGATACGGTGCGGTGAAAAAGTACAAGCCATTGGAATTGATGCCCTGCTTCGAAACGTTCAACTTCTGGTCTCTCGCGATAACGTCAGGCAAGGAACCTTGCTCATAGCCGGAAACTTTTCCGTTCAAAAAATCCGAATTGGTCGCTTCCGCCTTTCCAAGCGGCTTTGCGCCAAAAGAGATGAACGAAGAGTTATGCCCCGGGACAAAGACAATCGGTCGGTCCAGCTTTTTGGAACTGGAAGGAAGCGCAGGAAGCGCCACCTTGCGGACATTCCACTGCTCGAAGATTTCTTCCTTCGGAACCCGGTTTTTGTCCTTGCAGAAACCTTTCTGGTAGAACTTTCCCGTCGAGGCGTTGTAGTCGCTGAGCGGAACCGTTTTCCAACCTTTATCGACATTGCAGTTTTTCTTGCAATGCCGCATTTCAGCCGTCCATTTTAGTTTTCCCGAATAGGCGAGACCGTTACCGCATGTGACGCGGTATTCCGCTTCGTTTTCACATGTGATGTAATAGTTCGGAATCAAGGCCCCCCTAGCATTTGAATACATAATGGTTTTTCTATCCGCATGGCGACGGATCTTCGTCACCTCGAAGGCTCCCGTTTTGAACTTACCGTCCTTGCCGATATCCGTACAATAGGTATTGAACGAATACGGTGCTTTGGAATTTTGGATATTTTCCACTGGAATGGGCGACCCCGGATAAGTGATCGACTTTCCCATTCTGGAATCGCTATATGTGATATCCGCAGCAAAAAGGCTCACGGAAGATAATACGACAAAAGGTAAAGCTTTAAAAAGCTCCATAGATTTTCTCCTGAAAAAGATGAATCGATTATTTTTGAGAAATCTACGAAAGGACGCTATCCTTGAAGAAGTTGCCGCGTCCGGGCAAATGCGGAACACCAATATAAAAGAAAAAATCGTCCCCGTCAAGGGAACGATTCCATCCAAGAAAAAATTTTCATCGATTAATCATTTTGTAAATGACAAATTTTGACAATTACGATTTGGCGAAAACACCTGGACCAGAAAGCTTGCTGCGTCCGTTTCCCGAAGGAATCACTTCGATGTGGTTGGCGATTTCCTCCTTTAAACGATTCACATGCGAAATCACGCCGACAAGCTTATCGCCGCTTTCCCCGAGGCGATGCAATAATTCTATCGCCTTTTGCAGTTTACGATCGTCTAGCGAGCCGAATCCTTCGTCAAGGAAAAGCGTATCGATCCGTACGCGCTGGCTGGCAAGCGACGAAAGTCCAAGGGCAAGGGAGAGGCTCACCAGGAAAGATTCACCGCCTGAAAGATTCGCGGCAAGCCTAGAAGCTCCGCATTCCGAATCATACAGCGAAATGTTCAATCCGGTCTTGTCCGTTTCGATTTTATAGCGAGGATCTAGACCGTGCAAATGACGATTCGCCGCCAGAATCAGTTTTCGAAGAGTCAACTGCTGGACATATTCGACAAACTTTTTCCCGTCGGCGCTGCCGATCAAATCGTTCAGCGTATTCCAGACAAGGACCACTTTTTCCTGGGAATCCTTTTCGACTAGAGCCTTCGCAGAAGTTTTCTTGGCGAATTCATTTTCCAAAAAACGCCGCTGTTTTTCCTGAAACGCTTCGTTCAAATCCTTCAGTTCCTTGGCAAGCGTATCTATCTTGGAGCGAACCGTCTGCAAGGTTTCCCGACCGCTTTCCTTTTGCCGCAGTTGTTTCAGCCGCTCTTCCTCCTGAATCAATTGGCCTTTGCGGGTAGCGAGATCCGTCTCGACCTTCTCTATCTGGGACTGCAGCAAGTCGCACTCCGCCTTGGAAATCACGGCTCGACGCAAGTCGTTTTCCGAAGCGAACTTTCCCCGAAGCTTTGCCCGGAAATCAGATTCCAGATATTCCCTATCCCGCTCATCCGCCATCAGTTTTGCCGAAATCGTTTCCAGGCGAACTTTCTGTTCTCCGAGAGATTTTCCCGTCTGGACATAACCGTCAAACAGCTTGGAACGTTCTATCGCAACAGCATCGATCTTATTCTGCCAACTGTGCCTATCCTCCGCGACATCCGCCGAACCAAAAAGTTTCTGGCGTTCGATAACCAAAGCCTGGACGTTTTTCTTTTTTTCATCCAAGTCCTTGTTCAAGAGGGAAAGTTCGTTTCGAGCGTTTTCCTCGTTTTCATCGAGACTTTTTTTCTGTACCTCGATGACAGAGAGCTGGTGATGGCACGCATCGATATTTTTGATGCACGCCGCCCACTGGGTAGCCCAATATTGAATTTTCGAAAGGACAAGGGAAGGTTCATCCAAATCCTTTTCCGAAAAGCCATAAGGCTTGAGCTTCCCGATTGTCGTCGAAACATATTCCGACACGACATTCGCCTTGTCAGAAAAATCCTTTTCGCAAGCCTTGATCTTTCCATCCGCGATTTTAAGCTGGTATTCCGCCTCTTCGGATTCCTTGCGCGCCTCTTCGTAACGGCTTTGCAAATGGTTCAAGCGTTCCGCTGTCGCCGTCACTTCGCCCGGGGAAAATTTCGGCGCGGTATGCGTCACATGAAAGGGACTTCCGCAAACAGGACAGCGAGCACCCTCCACAAGCGTTGTCTGCAAAAACATCGCAATTTTATTCATGTCGTTGGAAAGACCGCTATTCCGCTCTTCCTCGGCGATTTTCAGTTCGCGCTTCTTGGAACGGCAGCAAACTTCCGCATCGCCATACTGGTTCTTTGAAATGGCAAGAGCATCTTTTGCCCGAACGACATCATCCTTCGCCGCATCGAGAAGCTTCAATCTGTCCGAAATAACCGACTTTTCGCTTTCGAGCATTTTATGCGTCGGATGCGCATTGGCGTATGTTTCATTTTCTTCACAAGTTTTTTCTACACCGAGGCGCTCGTTGTCCAATTTTACGCGTTCCAAACGGAGCGTTTCCAGTCTAGAAGACAGTTTTTCAATCTGCGTCTTTTTCTCGTCGCAAACTTTCCTATCCCGGTAAATGTCCGAATCCAAGGAAGAAACCCGCTCACGAAGCCCATCCCGCTTTTTATTTTCCTCGCCAAGCCTTTCTTCTTCCTTTTTTTTCGCCTCCAAAGCGGTCGCTTCTTGTCGGAGACGCATTTCCATTTCAGGAATTTTCTTGACTATCTCGTCCTTTTGCACCTTTTGAACCGCATACTCCTTGCGCAGACGCTCTATATTTTCGAGCGGAGCGATGAGTTTTTGCGCTTCCTCGTCTCGGGAAAGTCTTTTTCGCGAATTTTCCAAGTTTCGGTCGGCAACAGAAAGCTCTTCCACAGCCGTCCTTAATTTTTGACAGCTCTTCTCGACCTGTTCTACCTCGTTCAAGGTGCGTTCCGCTTCTTCATTCTTCCGCAGTTCCGATTCCTTGGACGCTCTTGTCTTTTCCGCAGCCCCGAGCCACGCCGACAAATCCTTTTCTTCCGCTTCGGAGAGCAACCGAATTTCAGAAATCTTCTGATTAATTTGTGCTAAATATTCGTTTTCCTTTTTATTCCGGGCATAGACCGCCTTGGAAATGGAGCGGTAAATTTCCTGACCGGAAAGTTTTTCGAGAATCGCTGCCTTTTCATCGCGCTTGCTTTTTAAAAAACTGTCGAAGCCTCCTTGGGGAAGCATGACCGCCCGCATAAACTGCGAAAAATTCAGCCCGACGATTTCCTCGATTTTCCTTTGCACCTCGTTGTTTTTGGAAACTTCTTCGAGAGCGGAAAAAGAGCCGCCTTCTTCGAAAAGGAGCTTCCGTTTCACCGGCTGCACTTCCCCGTCCGCACTGTTACGGCTCCGATGGACTTCCCAACGCACCTTGTAACGGTTGCCGGAAGATTCAAATTCCACTTCCGAAAAGGAATTTCCCGTCCCTGCCGTCATCACCAGTTCCGGTCCGATTTCCGTATTGCGTTTGTCCGCGATATTTTCCTGGCGGGGCGTCTTCCCGTAAAGCGCAAGCGATATCGCATCGAGAACCGAAGTTTTTCCTGAACCTGTCGGCCCGGAGATGGCGAAAAGATGGTTCCTTAAAAAAGCGGGATCGTCAAAGCGAACAGTCCATTCG
Organism: Oscillospiraceae bacterium; assembly: GCA_963660275.1. Classification (GTDB taxonomy): domain Bacteria; phylum Fibrobacterota; class Fibrobacteria; order Fibrobacterales; family Fibrobacteraceae; genus Hallerella. Next base: position 5,841 of record CAVKXR010000004.1, on the reverse strand, counting down.
CCCGAAAGGGAATTGATGTTTGCAAAATGCAGCGACAAAATTTTCATTCTTCGATTTTTCCTTCCTGAACTTCTTTTAAAATTTCTTGAAATGCCGCTTCGACGCGCGTTTTCAAATCCTTATCCAGCCCCTTCTGGTTGCTTTCCGCTTCGGCGAGATATTTTTCAAAAACCTCTGTCGGCGAAAATTCCGAAAGTTCCTTTTCCTCGATGACGCTGTGAAAGTTATCGACGCGCCCCGCATATTCCGCCTGCAACAGGACAAGAGACGTCCCTTCGAAATCGTTTGCCAGATTCTGACGCAAGTTTCCGAAGCTTCCGGAACCCGTATAGCGCACCCGAATCCAGGCGCCCGGAGAATCCTTATTTTCCTTGGCGATTTTCTGCCGTATTTCGGTCAAATCGTCTCCCGTTATCGTCCGCAACTTTTGAAACTGCGGGACGCCGACTTGGCGGACTTCGGGCTTTTTGCCGTCTTCAAAATCAACGATCAGGACAACGCTTTCCCGGTTCGCTTCGTCAAATCCCATTGGGAGCGGAGATCCCGAATAACGGATGCGGCTCTCTCCGCCGACTTTCTGAGGCCGATGAATATGGCCCAGCGCAACATAGTCAAACACCGGAGGAAAAACATTCGAATTGACGTTTTCCAGATTTCCCACAATCGCATATTCCGAATCTTCCGCATTTTCCGACGGAGATGCCCCTGCGGCAAAAAGGTGCGCCATCGCGACGATGGGAAGTTTTCGACCGGACTTTTCCCGAACTTCGCACGCCAAGGTTTTCAATTTTTCAAAATGCGCCTTCGTGCCTTCCCGGACAAGTTCTTCCTCCGAACTGCATTTTGCGTCCGAAAGGCTCGCCTGCAATGCGGGATCGCGCAAATAGGGAGCCGCACACACGATAAGCCGCGGATTTTCCGCATTCGGCAACACGATTATCTCGTTTGCGAAATGATGTTCCGCATCGGGGGTAGCGACGACATGGACGTTCAAAAGTTCCAAAACGGACCGCGCCGAATTAAGCGTCGCCGGCGAATCGTGGTTTCCAGCCGTGATAATTACGTTTTTACAGCAAGTGCCGTTCAGGCTCGTCAAAAAAGAATAGTATAGTTCCTCGGCGGCATTGCTCGGAGTGCCCGTATCGAAAATGTCGCCCGAAACCAAAAGGGCATCGACCTCGTTTTCTTCAATCGTCTTTTTTAACCAGGAAAGGAATTTCCGGTATTCTTCCAAACGGGAATGTTCATGCAGGGAATTTCCCAGATGCAAATCCGACGTATGCAAAATGCGAAAACTAGAATGACTCATATTTTCAAATTTAACTCTGTTTTCTTGTCAAAATTGACAAATTTCATGAAATGAGAAATGCATCACACCAAGCTGACGCCAACCACTTCGAGAATATTTTCCGCCACCGTGAACTTAATGTTCCAACCCGAAAAGCGAAACCCGTAGATTCGGCACGAATTCTTCTGGTAAGCCGGACGCGGATCTTCCGAGAGAACCTTTATGAGGGAATCGCGTTTTTCTTCCGGAATCTTTTCCAGTTCGTTCTGCGGAAACCGCACGTTCAAAGGCGTAAAATTTAATTTATCCGTAAAGCCTCCGACCGCTTCGGGAATCGCATCCGCATACGGCAAATACGGTTTGACATCGACAATCGGCGTTCCATCCATCAAGTCCGCTCCCGATACGACGACGAGCGGTCCATCCGGCGACATTTCAATTTTTTCGATTTTCACGACAGAAAGCGCAAGAGGATTCGGGCGAAAGGATGAACGCGTCGCAAAGACTCCCATTCTCCGATTGCCTCCAAGCCGCGGCGGGCGAACGGTCGGGCTAAAATCGTTTCGGATATTTTCCGAAAAAATCCAGAGAATCCACAGATGCGAAAAATCTTCCAGGCCGCGCAATGCATCCGCATTTCGAAATTCAGGTTCGAATACGATGGTCGATTTCAAGCTTTTTAAAATCCCGCTTTGCCGCGGAATGCCGAACTTTTCAGGGAAATCCGACCGAATATGCGCAATCGTTCGAAAGGTAAAAGTTTCTTGCATCGGAATGTATATAGCAAAATTTTCTAGCTTTGCGCGCAATATGAAATTTTCCGAACTTCCTTTGGACGAAAACCTCCAGCGGGCAATTGTCGACGCCGGCTACACGGCTCCCACTCCGATACAGGAAAAAGCGATTCCGCCCGTCCTCGAACGCAAGGACCTGATGGGAATCGCCCAGACAGGAACCGGCAAGACAGCCGCATTTGCACTTCCCATTTTACAGAACATTCTCCAAGACGGCGTCTGGAAAGGGCAGAAGCCCATCCGCGTACTGGTCCTGCTCCCGACGAGAGAACTCGCCATTCAGGTTTCCGACTGTTTCGAGATGTACAAAAAATTCACGCCCATCACAAGTGCATGCATTTTCGGCGGCGTGAGCGACACCCCGCAAAAAAGAGCTCTTTCCCAAGGCGTCGATATCCTCATCGCCACGCCGGGACGTCTGCTCGACCTCATTCAGCAGCGCGTAATAAGCCTCAAGAAATTGCAGTACTTTGTCCTCGACGAAGCGGACCGGATGCTCGATATGGGATTCATCCACGACATCCGAAAAGTCGTTGCGCTTCTTCCCCAAAACCGGCAAAACCTTTTCTTCAGCGCGACGATGCCTCCCGAGATTACGAAACTCGCCGCGTCGATTCTCCGCACAAATCCGGTCCGAATCGAAGTTGCGCCGCAGAGCACGCCTATCGAGCGCATCCGCCAGGAACTTTACCGCATCGACAAGAGGCGCAAGGGAGCGCTTCTCAAGGAAATGCTTCTTGAACATCCCGAGATGAAAAAGGTCCTTGTCTTTACGCGGACAAAGCACGGTGCGGACAAAATCGTCCGGGTTCTCGAAAAGGCGAAAATCACATGCGCGGCCATCCACGGCAACAAAAGCCAGAACCGCCGCCAGGAAGCTCTCGGCAACTTCAAGACGGAACAGATCCGGGTTCTAGTCGCGACGGACATCGCCGCTCGCGGAATCGACGTCGATAACGTTTCGCATGTTTTCAACTACGACCTGCCCGATGTCCCCGAAACTTTCGTGCACCGCATCGGTCGGACAGCCCGCGCCGGAAAAGACGGCGTAGCGATTTCATTCTGCGCGCCCGACGAAGAAAGCGATTTGCGGGCAATCGAAAAGCTCACGCGCATCCGGATTCCCGAAGGAGATCCGGCCATCCTCGAAAAATTGCCGCCCCCGCAAAAGGAAACTCCCGAAAGCGAAGCCCGAAATTCCCGTTTCCGGGGTTCCCGCCCAAAGGGACATTTCAAATCGGAGAAAAAGCCCCAGGAAGAAAATCGTCCGGCGAACTCCGCACAGAATTCGGAGCGACCGCTACCTCGCACGCATTCCGGGAAGCGCCTCGGAAGCCGCGCCCGTAAAAGACTTCGAGAAGAACAGAAGAAACAGAACCAGGGATAAATTCACAAGCCGCCATTTCAAAAAGGAAAAGGAAACCGAAGCGACCGGTTTCCTTTTTGATTCTCTTCAAAGAAATTATTTGGCGGACTTCGTAAAATCCACGTAAGCCTTGAGAACGTCCAGGAAAACTTCATCCGGAGTATTGTCGCCCGTGATATGGCTGATGATCTTCGGATCGTACTTTTCGAGAACCTTCGCCGTGGATTCGCGATAGACTTTCAAGCGATTCTTGATGACGTTTTCATCGGCATCGTCCTTGCGGCCTTCGATCTTTGCGCGGTTCAAGAGGCGCGCGACGATGGTCGCTTCATCCTTGATGTCCAAGACAAAGATATGCTTGACATCGACAATCGGGCGGATCAAATCCACCTGGGATTCCGTACGGGGAATGCCGTCGAGGAGAAGCGTGTCCTTATCCGGATTCAGACGGTTCGTGTTCACAAGACCTTCCACGTAACGTGCGAAAATCTTGACAGTCGCCTCGTCCGGGACAAGCAGGCCCTTACTCGAATAGGAAGCGAGCAATTTGCCCGACTCGCTCGACGGAGCGATGCCGCGGAAAATATCGCCAGTCGAAAGATGCTTGAGAGCAGTCGTCGCCGCGAGCTTTGCACCGACGGTTCCCTTGCCGGAACCCGGAGCGCCAAAAATCAGAACAGCAGAAATCGCCATATTGGAATCCTCTTATGAAATTGATCCGCAGGAAATGTAGAAAAATTCTATTTTCAAAGCCATGGAAAAACTTTGGTCTAAAGCCTTCGTTCTCGTCGGCGTAACAAACTTTCTCTTGTTTTTCGCTTTCTACGAACTTTTGCCGATTCTCCCGCTCTACATTTTTGAAAAATTCCATGCGGGAGCGACCGTTTCCGGCATCATCATTTCACTCTACACCATCGGCGCCCTGTTCTGCCGCCCGTTCGCCGGATTCCTCGTCGATAGCTTTTCCCGAAAGCCTCTTTACTTTGTGATGTACTTTTTCTTCACGGCGATGTTCGTCGGCTACATTGCTGCGGGAGCGCTCCTTGTCCTCGGAATCGTCCGGCTCTTGCACGGAATAAGCTTCGGCATCGCAAGTACGGCAGGGAGCACAATTGCCATTGACGTTCTGCCTTCGAGCAGGCGGGGAGAAGGCATCGGGTATTTCGGTGTCACGACAAACCTCGCCTTTGCGACCGGCCCGATGACGGGAATGTTTCTCTACGAATCTCACGGAGCAAATCCGGTCATCGTTCTTTCGCTTACTTTGTGCGTTATCGGACTGCTTTTAATCCTTCCCATCCGCACGAAACTCAAGCCTATCAAGAAAGACGCCGCACCGCTTTCCCTTGACAGATTCTTTCTCACCAAGGCGATTCCGCAGTTTCTGAACATGCTTTTCATCGGTTGCGCCTACGGACCGCTCACCAATTACGTCGCCCTGTATGCGCGTCAGAACCATCTTTCCGGTTCCGGATACTTCTATGCGCTCATCGCTGTCGGGCTTATTTCGTCGAGGCTTCTCACGGGAAAGCTCATCGACCGCGGTTACCTGACACGCCTCGTTTCCATCGGACTAGCTCTTGTCACCGCAGCGTATTTCCTCTTCTCCCTGATTCCCGACCAAGCGGTCTTTCTCCTGTCCGCATTCTTTATCGGATCGGGCCTCGGCCTCGTGTTTCCCGGTTACCAGACGATGTGCGTGAACCTCGCAAGACACGACCAGCGAGGCACCGCGACCAGCACCTATCTCACCGGCTGGGATTTAGGCATCGGAATGGGCATTCTCGTCGGCGGACCGCTTGCCGAAGCGTTCTCGTATGCGACGATGTTCTTCTGCTGCGCAGCGCTCCTGCTCGTTTCCGCGATCTTCTTTGTCAAAAAGACCGCGCCACATTACCTTTCAAACAAACTGGAAGGATGAAATTCGTTTTTCCGGGGCTACGATATAAATTTTCTATTTTTGGAATGTTATGAACGAAAAACTTTCCCAAATGCGCGAGGCCTTTGAAACGGAACTCGCCGAAACAAAGCTCAATGTCAAGGAAGCCGTCGATGCGCTTCGCGTCAAGTGGCTCGGAAAAAAAGGCCAGATTACCGGTCTCATGAAGCAGATGGCGAACCTCTCCGCCGAAGAGCGCCCCTCTTTTGGAAAGCTCGTCAACGAATTGAAACAGAGCGTTTCCGAAAAAATCGACAAGGCGCTCGAAGAGGCGAAGAAAAAGGCTCTCGAAGCGGAACTCGAAAAAGGCTGGACGGATATCAGCCTTCCGGGCAACGGCATTCCCGCCGGTTCCACGCATCCGGTCTATGACGTCCGCGAAGAGATCATCGACTTCTTTTCGCAAATGGGATTCGCCGTTGATTCGGGAAAGGATATCGAAACGGACTGGTAT
>CAVKXR010000003.1:0-33056 GCA_963660275.1 Oscillospiraceae bacterium | reverse complement strand
GACGCACAGACCCGCGATGTCGAAGAATTCGACCGTCACCGACTTGGCGTCCATCCCGAGCGTATAGCGGACATTCGCCTTTCCGCCGCGAACCGGATTCGGATAGACAAAGAACTCGTCGATGCTTTCCGTAGAATCCGAAGCCACGGGTTCCGCCAAGCGAGACGCGTCAAAGAAGCCCGTCCTACCGTTGTCCGCTCCCGGAACGTTCCAGGACCGCGCACTCGCCGCGGTCGAAGATTTCGGAAGGCGAAATCCCGAAACCGACGAACGCTGGAACGCATAGACCTGCAGGCCCGAAAGCGAATCGATCGTCCTTTCGACAAAGAAGGACATCGGCGCGACCGTTTCCCCATATTCGAACGATCCGGCAGAAATCGGAAAATTTCCTGTCAGCTGTTTTCCGTTCGACTGGAAAGCCATCAAAAGACCGCCGTTCGTTCCCACGAGAATTTCGGGCAGGCTGTCGCCCGACACATCGACAAGCAACGGTTCCGAAAGGAAAGCGTATTCCGGCAGGTTCTTCGTAATGGTCGCCGGGAAACCGGAAATGACGACACCCGAACGATCCACCGCATACAAGAGATTGTATCCGAGGAAAACCGCATCCGGGTATCCGTCGCCGTTCACGTCACCCACCGCGATCGGCGAAGTTTCATCGTAAAAATCGGTCTTTCCGTCTCCGCCGCGCTTAAAGGACCGCGGAGAAAAGACGACCGTCGCGGAATCGTTCGCCCGGACCATCGCCGCATAGCCGCGACTGCCGAGAAGGAACATTTCCGAATTTCCGTCGCGGTCAAAGTCCGAACACGCCACGCGGAACATCTGCTTTCCGACAGGGACTAGCGACTTGTCCTGAATCTTTGGAGATGGCAGTTTTTGAATCCGCCCGTCCGTTTCCCGAAAGAGAGCGATTTCCGCATTTTTCCCGACAAGCGCGACATTGTTCGATTCGCCCGTCGGGCAGAGCGCCAGATCGTGCGGAACAAAATTTTCGGGCAAGGGGAAAGCTTCCCGCTTGGAAAAATCCGATGTCGGGTAACGGTAAAGCGAGCCGCTGTCCGCGACAAAGACGTAGCCGTTTACGACCATCGGGCCCAAAGCCGCAGACGCGAGCGGAGCGAGCTTTCTTTCAAACCGAATCTGGTCGATATCCGAAAGCAAAACGGTCCGAGCGAGACCTTTTTTTCGATGCAGGCTGAAAACGGTATCGTTCGACGCGGCAAGTCCGAGGAGCGGCCCGTAAGAGCTTCCCAGCCGGAAGAGCGGCACATTTTCCACCGAGCCTTCCTTGGAGAGCGTTTTCCGTTCAAGCGTCGAGTCGCGCTCCGAGAGAGAATCTCCCCGGGCGTCCATCACCTGAAGCGTCCCGTCTTCCGCACCAAAGACAATCAGCTTTTCACCGTTTCCGACAGACATTCCCGCCGGATAGTCCAGAGCGACCGCTCCGCGCAAAGCGGCATCCAGTCCGATGTTTTTCGGAAACTTCGCCCCGGAAAGCGAAAGGTCCGTCCAGGAAATCGAAACGGGAATCATTGATGCCGCAAAATTCAGGACGCTGTCGCCCATAAAGGAATTCGAAGTTTTTTCCACGTGGGCATTTTTCGCCTTTTTTGCCGTGACGGAAATGCCCGTGTAGCCGCCAGCGGTCGTCGCCGTGTTGCCGTAGCCCGAAGCTTCGATCGAAAAGACCGTATCCTTCGGCGAATTTTTTCCCTTGCGCACATGCGGAATCAGGTCCGCACCGGAGCCGTAATCGTAAGCGTCTTCGCCCAAGGAATTCTTGAACGTTTTCCCAATCGAAAGAATCCCGTCCGCTTCCGAAAGCATGATGCCGAACTGGTGGTCGCGCACCGTGTCTCCGCCCCAGAAATTCGTCACGCCATAGGGGAGCGCTTCGCGCAGATACCAGTCGTTGACTTTCCAGACAGCGACACCGCTCGACGGAAGTCCCGCATCAAACGAAGAGACATCGACGATTACTCCGCCCAGCTTGTTCCGATTTTTCTTGCATTTTCCGACCGAATCGCAAAGGCTGTCTTCAAAAGCGACGAAGAGGCTATCGACCGGATAGACCTTGGTGAGAATTTCGTAATCCTTGTCAGCGGCGACATCCGAAGCGGGAACATACGATACTGCGATTTTTGCCGAATCGCCCGCGGACCGCTCGCGGTTTTCAATTAAAAGATACTCGTTCGATGACAGGGGAACTTTTAAAATTTCCGTTCCCTTCCCCGAACCCGCGGCAAAAAGATCCCGGGAAAGCACACCCGATTTCGGCGGATAGACCGTTTCCACTTTCGCCCAGCCCATATAGGCCCGCACCCACGCCGAAGGAAGCACCGGGAAGAATCCGTTTCCCGCGTTGTAACCGGCAAAGTCCATCACGTCGAAATATCCCAGGCGGGAAATTCCCTTGACAACATCGTAAGTGTTCGGCATTCCCAGCTCGCACCCGATCTGGTTCACCAAGATTCCGTTGATTCCCCAGTTGAGACCGTCCTGCGAAGCCGTTTCGCTCATGACCATAATCGTCCGCAGCGTATCGAGCGTCGATCCCGGCAAGACCATTCCGTTTAAGTCTCCGGCAACCTTTCGGGTCGTATCCGCAGAATCCAGATAGGCCCAGTAATCGCGCACGACATAGACGTCCATAAAGTCTCCGGGCGTATTCGCATTTTTCGTTCCCATGCTTCCGCCGTCGAGAAGCCGGCTCGCTCCCGCGTGGATGATCATGTAAGCGCGCTTCTTGTTCGGGGATTTCGGTTGCGGTACCTTGAACGGATTGTCCAAAGTATCGCTCGGCTGGTTCGCCGCCGTCACCGCGTCCCAAACAAAGTTCATATAGTCCCGGCTACGAGCTTCGTCAAATTCCGCGGTCTTTTCGCCTTTCCGTTTTGCCGTACGGTTGTAATCGATGATGTAATGGTCAAGCGTGTAAGGTTCCCCGCTCGGAAAAATCCGGGAAACGATTACCAAGTTCCCGCCGCTCACCGACCTGTAATAAGCGTTCGCAAAGTCAAAATGTTTTTGCCAGTAAGCGGCGCTCGCCCGATGCCCGCCCGGATCGAGACTGTAATTCGCACTCGCCGTATCGCTGTCGGAATCAAAGCGGCCCGTTCCCGTCGTCAAGGAATTATCCGGGGACTCCTGCTTGAACTGGACGCGCAGCGCAAAAATTTCGAGCGTATCGACAGCCGAAGCCGCACCGCAAAAAACGAGCAGGGCAAAAATAAAAAGTTGTCTCATGGTCAAAAATTACAAAATCAGAGGCGGGTGAATTTCTTCGGAACGGAGAGACGCCACGTCCCATCGCTCCACGGAACATTCACCCGGACATTTTTCACCCGGATGTTCAAGACGTTTTTTTCTCCCCGATAGACCCGAACTTCCGACGGCAAAATTCCGCTGTCGAATTCCGCATAGTCCAAAAATTCCAGGCGTTCCGAACCCTGCTTAAGTTCCGCGGTGCGACCGTCCGCGTTTCGCAGGACTGTAAACGGAATTCCCAGAGCGTTCTTTCCCGAAGCCTCGTGCGGCACAGCGCCACCCCAGAACAGCGAAGCGATTTGGTGAATGTCAAACAGGGGAATTCCCGCATAGCCTCCGACCAGGTAGCCTTTTCCCGCTGCGAAAGATTTCTGTTGCGAAAGAAGAAGCGTCCACTCGCCTTCTTTCCACAAAAGCGACGCGACGCCGATTCCCATCGGGCCCGAAAATTCAAAGCGGTAACGCTTCGACGGAACTGCGAAAAGAACTCCCGAGAGACTATGAGAGCCTTCCGTAGAATCGAGAATTTCGAGCGTAAATTTCGCCTTGACGCTGTCCGGAACCGCCACTTCCGAAACTTCCGCCGGACCTTTCACCAGCCGCGGGCCGCATCCGGCAAGGGCAAACATCATAAGCGCAAGCGCCCCCCAGACAGCGAATCGTTTTCCCTTGATTTTCCAGTTTCGCAAAGAAAGCATCCTGGCTCCGCCCGGTTACTCTTCTTTCTTCAAGATTTCGATTTGACGCTTCGCCTTTTCGTTCTGCGGATCGATAGACAAAACCTTTTCGTAATATCCCACGGCGCGGTCTTTCAGCGAAAGAGCTTCGCATATCGCGGCGAGATGCGCAAAAATCGACGTATCGCGCAAGAACATTTCCGGGAACGAATCCTGCTTTGCTTCGACCTCTTCCATGAGCGCCAAGGCCTCGCGATATTTTCCTTCGCGGTATAGCGCCCAGCCTTTGGAATCCTTGTAGGCGACATCGTTCGGGTTCAGCGCAAGCGCCTCGTCAATCAGGGAAATTCCCCACTTGAGTTCCTCCGCGTTCCGGTTCAAATCGACAAGCGTGTAACCCAAATGATTTTTCGCCATCGCATCGGTCGGGAAGTTCGCAAAAATCTTTTTGAAAACAGCGATTGCGGAATCGACCTTTTCGAGAGAAAGCAGGTTCGAGCCATAAGCAAACAGCAGGTTCTGCGTTTCCCCGCCGATACGGGCTGCTTCCTGGTAATGTCCGTCGGCTTTTTCGCGCAAAGCCTTTGCCGAGTCTTTTTTCTGCGCCGAAGCCGGAACCGCTTCGAGCATTTCCGCGTTCATCTGCAAAAAAGTCCCATATTCAAAATGCGTATTCGCCAGAGCGAGCGTTGTCGTTGCCTCGAACTTCCGAAGTTCCTCGAGATTTCCCGATGCCTGGATTTTTTTTCGAACCGTATCCAACCTGGCATCCGGTCGAAGAGCCTCGTCCAAAACCCGATAAGCCTTCGAAAAACCCTTTGCATTTGCGTAGCGGACAAGTAAATTGTTCCGGTATGCCAGCGGTTCGCGAACGTATGCGCGCTCCAGATATTCCAAAGACTTCGCCGAATCTCCGCTGTCAAGAGCCATCACGCTCAGCATTCCAAGGGCGGACGCCGCATACCGATCCGTCTCGGCAAGGCGCTCCCAGTGAATTTTCGCCTGGTCCGTCTTACCGAGCTTCGTTTCCATCAGCGCGAGGTTCATCAGCACATTGCCACGGTTCGGGCTTCGCCTGTAAATCGCGCGGAGCGTATCCATCGCGACCGAATCCTGCCCGAGACCGACATACGCCGCCGTCAAAAAAGCGACGGAAAGGGAATCGTCGGTAAAGGCGGAATCCGCCCGAAACTCTTCCGTCGAGCGAAGCGCCTCTTCAAAACGCTTCATGCCGAAAAGAAGCCGAATCCGGTTTTCCAAAAAAGCCCGGTCACCGCGCGCTTCATAGACTGCACCGAAAAGCTCCGCCATCGCCGAGTCGTTCTTCGTTTCCGCCAAAAGGGAAATTTGCCGTTCAAGCATCGCCTGCGGGTAGCCGATTTGCGGCAAGAGAAGCCCATAGACGCGAATCAGCTCCTTCGTATCGCGGGAAATCTCGAGCAGCAGGGAATATTCGTAAGCGGCGTGAAGGTTCTGTTCGCTCGCCTCCACCGCCTTTTTATAGTAAACAATCGCGCTGTCAAGATTCGAAGCTTCGCTGTAAACACGCCCCAAGAGCGCATACTGGCCGCTCGTCTTCTTGCCTTTCAAGGATTTCGCGCGCTCCGCAAGCTTCAACGCCTCGTCAGAAGCTCCGACTCCGCGGCGCACCATCAGCTCCAAAACGGAAAACGCGAGATAGCGATTTTCAGAGTCCGCTTCGTAGGCATGCCGCATAAACTCTTCCGCCATGCCAAATTCCCCTTGCCGTTCGAGCGCAAGCGCCCGCAAAAAGGAGCCGTGGGCGATTTCAAGCCGAAGCAGCCGAGCACTGTCGATTTTCGCAGGCTCCGAATTTTTGGAAACAACGGTTTCGACATTTTCTGTCGGATTTTCCGGCTGGGCAAGCTGTTTCGGACCGGAGCAGGCAACGACAACAAGCAACAGGAAAAGCGAAACAATCCACAAACGACTCATCGAAAGCCTCTTATTCCGCGACGACCAGGTTGATTTTCGACCCGGCGGAAAGAGCCGTTCCCGCCGACGGTTCCTGCGAAACGATTTTTTCCGCGGGCACGTTCGGGTTCTTGCTACGCAAAGTCTTTCCCACGAGGAAACCCGCCGACCGCAAGTTCGAAACCGCAGCAGCGAGCTGCAACCCGACAACATTTGGAAGTTCGATAAGCTCTCCCTTCGGACCGGAAGAAAGGAACACATCGACCGTATCGCCTTTGTGCACCAAGGAACCTTCCGACGGATTCGTCCGCACGACTTTTCCCTTCGAGAGATTGGGGTGCGGCATCCGGAACGTCAAGCCGACATTCAGCCCGGCATTTTGAATCGCCAGAGCGGCTTCTTCGCCGTTCTTGTCAAAGAGATCGGGAACCGTAAACTGGTGAAGTCCATCCGAAATCGTCAAGCGAATCGTGCGTCCGGGCTTCGAGTGCGAACCTGCAGAAGGATTCTGCCGCATCACCAAATCCATGTCATACGTTTTGCTGTATTCCCGCTCTTCGGAAAAGACGACGCCAAACCCGGAATCCTGCGCAAGCGCCATCGCCGCGACGCTGTCAAGGCCTTCCAATGCCGGGACAATTCTTTCCGAAACATGTTCCCGCGCGACAGAAGGCATCACCAACTTGTCAAAGACAATCGCGCACAAAACAAGAAACAGCGCGAGCAGGAAAAGCGCATAGAGCCACGGCTTCGTCGAAAAAATCCGGTGGATAAAATTTTCCTTGCCCATGTTTTCCTCTCAGACTTTTGAATTCATTTCGTGCAGCTTGCTTTCTTCCGAAATCACCAGGTCCTTGCCCATCAGGGAAATCGTGCCGCTCCGGGAAAGCGTCGAAAAGACCCGGCTGACCGTTTCGCGCGTAGTCCCCGACATTTCCGCGAACTGCTGTTGCGTCGGGCGGTTGCGGATGACCGTCACCATTTCGCCCCCGCGACCGTGGATGCGCACGCCGCGGTCTTCCATCAGGCTGAGAATCGTCCCGGCGACACGTCCATAGACGGACATCGTGGCAAGAGAACCTATCTGGCGATTGGCGTTCCGCAAGCGACGGCTCATCTGCACGAGAAGCCCCGTGGCAAGTTCCGGCGTCGTCTTCAGAAGTTCGAGAAAATGTTCCCGGCGGATGATAAGAACCTTTGTCGGCAACACGGCCTTTACCGAAGCGGACCGAGGCTCGCCATCGATGAGCGACATTTCCCCGAACGAATCCCCGCGGGAAAGTAGCGTGAGAATCGTCTCCTTCCCGTCCGATCCGGTCACATAGACCTTGACTTCTCCGTCCGCGATTAGAAACAGCGAACTCGACGATTCGTCCTTCTCCAGAATGATCGTTTCGTCTCGCCCGAATTCGTTTACGATGACAAGAGAAGCCAGCTGGGAAAGCTGCTCTTCCGTGAGTTCCGAAAAGAGATCGACTCCTTTCAGAAGATGGGAAATGTTTTCATCCGCCATAGAACCCTTCCTGGTTTACTTCAGATCGATGATGATGCTTTCGTCCCGATGGGCGCCAATCGAAATCATTCCGATTTTCACCCCGACCAATTTCGACATCGCTTCGAGATACTTTTTCGCATTCGCCGGAAGTTCGTCCCAGCTCTTGCAGCGAGTCGTGTTTTCCTTCCATCCGGGAAAAGTTTCATACACGGGCTTGCAGCGTCCCACTTTCGACAGCTGGTTCGGGAAGATTTCGATTTTTTCGCCGTCGCATTCGTAATGCGTGCAAACCTTGATTTCATCGAACGTATCGAGGACATCGAGCTTCGTAATCGCCAAGTGGGTGAGGCCGTTCACGAGAGCCGCCTTGCGGACAACCGGAGCGTCAAACCAGCCGCAGCGACGGTTCCGACCGGTCGTCGCCCCGTATTCGTTACCGAGCTTGCGAAGCTTTTCGCCCATATCGTCCAAAAGTTCCGTAGGGAAAGGACCGTTTCCGACGCGGGTCGTGTAAGCCTTGACAACGCCGACAACCTGGTCGATTGCCGTAGGCCCGACGCCCGATCCGCAGCTCGCATAGCCTGCGACCGTATTGCTCGACGTCACATACGGATATGTTCCCTGATCGACATCGAGGATCGTTCCCTGCGCTCCTTCAAAAATCAGACGCTTGCCTTCTTTCTGCGCCTTGTAGAGGATTTCGCTCACATCGCGAACGAACGGCTTGATTTTCTGTCCGAGTTCCAGATAATCGCGAATCACCTGTTCCGGGTCGATTTCGGGAACGTCGTACATCACGCGGAATTCTTCGTTGTGGACTTTCGCCATCGCTTCGACACGCGGACGGAGTTCGCGCTCATCCATCAGATCGCCGACGCGGACGCCGATACGGTTCACCTTGTCGCTGTAGCACGGTCCGATTCCCCGACCGGTCGTTCCGATAGCCGCCTTTCCCGCCTTCTTTTCCTTTGCCTTGTCTAGCGCCGAATGATACGGCAAGACGACATGCGCATTGTCCGCAATGACCAGGCGCTTTTCCGGGTCCGAGATTCCCTTCGTATGCAAGTCCGCAATTTCGGCAAGCGTCTGGACAGGATCGAGAACCACACCGTTGCCGATAACGCAAAGCTTATTTTCGTGCATAATGCCCGACGGAATCAGATGGAAGACAAACTTCTTGTCGCCCACTTCGACGGTATGGCCCGCATTGGCTCCGCCCTGGAAACGGACGATGATATCCGCATCCAGCGTGAGAAAATCAACGATCTTGGCTTTTCCTTCATCGCCCCACTGGGAGCCGATAACAACACGATTTGGCATAGGTCCTTCTCGGAAAAAAACGCGAAAGGAAAGGATCGGGCTTTTCCCGACCCCTTTTTCACCTCAATAATAGAAAAGAAATTTTGGAAAAGTTGCGGTTCAATAATGCCGTTCGCCAAAAAGCGCGGTTCCAACCCGAATCATCGTCGCGCCTTCCTCGATTGCTACTTCCAAATCCCCGGTCATTCCCATCGAAAGCTGGTCGAAATTTCGGAAGATTCCCCCGCGAGCCAAAAACTTTTGTTGCAGCCCGCGCAAAAAGGCGAAGCACTCGCGGGAATCCTCGGCGACACCCGTATTTTTCCCGATAGTCATCAGGCCACGGAAACAGATATGCGGAAACGGCTCGTGTTTTTCGAGCGCAAGCAGAAACGGTTCCGCTTCGTGGATTTCCAGGCCGCTCTTGGTTTCTTCTTCGCCGGCATTTACCTGGAAGAGAATGTCGAGCGTTTTGTCCGCTTCGGCGCAGACCTTTTCCAGTTTTTCGACCGCTTCCACGCTCGCTATGGAATGGATGCAGTCTGCGACAAGAGCCGCTTTTTTCAACTTGTTCGACTGCACCGGGCCGATGATGTGGCAATGGATTTTCGGGTTGCGAACCGTGAATTTTTCGACGGCTTCCTGCACGCGATTTTCGCCAAAGTCCGTTGCACCGAGCGACATCGCATTCCTGACCGCTTCAATCGGGTGAAACTTGGAAACCCACACGAGCTTTACGCTTTCCCGCGAGCGATTACTTTGTACACAAGCGGAAGAGATTCGCTGTTCAAGTTTTTCGTGCGCAGCACGCATTTCGTCGAGAGAAAATTCAGCCATCTTTCTTTGTCCGCTTTTTCTTCTTGCCTTTCGAGAACAGGACCGCGATCAGATCGTCGATATGTTCCATCGTGTGGATTTTTAATCCCTTCTTCGCCGGAACCGGCAACTCGGAAATGTCCTTTTCGTTCTGCTTCGGCAAATAGAGCGTCTTGACACCGGCATCGAGAGCGGCAAGCGCCTTTTCGTTCAAGCCTCCGATCGGCAAAAGATCGCCCGAAAGGCTCACCTCGCCTGTAAACGCGACATCCGGCGGAACCGGGATGCGGGTAAACGCGGAAAGAAGCGACAGCGTGAGAGCGATTCCCGCCGACGGACCGTCCTTCGGGACTGCGCCTTCGGGAACGTGGATGTGAATGTCCGTCTTGCGCACAATCGCCGGGTCGATTTCAAAACGCTGGAGCCGTTCCCGCACGAGGCTGAGCGCAATCTGCGCGGATTCCTTCATCACGTCGCCGAGCTTTCCGGTGAGAAGCAGGTGCCCGCGCCCCGAAAGCAGCTTCGATTCGATCAAGAGGATTTCCCCACCGACAGATGTCCAGGCGAGTCCCGTGATGACGCCAAAACGACCGGGCTGCGGCAAGCGGTTGTCCAAGAAGCGCGGCACGCCCAGATACTTTTCGACAAGTTTCGGCGTGAGCGCGAGCTTCCCCGATTTGCCCATCAGGTTTTCCTTGACGCGCTTCCGCACGACGGTTTCGATCATGCGTTCAAGTTCGCGGACTCCGGCTTCGCGCGTATATCCGCGCAAAATTTTCTGGATGGATTCATCGTCAAAAGCAATCGAGGAAGCGTCCGAAACGCCGCAATTTTTCAGCGCCTTCGGAACCAGATAGTCCTTTGCGATGGCGAGCTTTTCGTGCGGATAATATCCGGGCAGGCGGACCACTTCCATGCGGTCTTCGAGCGGAGCGGGAATCGTCGTTTCCGAATTTGCGGTCGCGATAAAAAGCACCTTTGAAAAGTCCAGCCCGACTTCCATAAAATGGTCGGTAAAGTCTGGATTGAGTTCCGGGTCGAGAACTTCGAGCATCGCACTCGCCGGGTCTCCCCGATAATCGTTTCCCATCTTGTCGATTTCATCGAGCAAGATGACGGGATTCATGCACTTGGCGTGGCGAAGGGCCTGGATGAAACGTCCGGGCATCGAACCGATATATGTCCGACGGTGGCCGCGGATTTCCGCTTCATCCTGGACGCCTCCCAAAGTCACCCGGGCAAAGTTCCTGCCGAGCGATTCCGCAATGGACCGCACAAGCGTCGTCTTTCCCACGCCCGGCGGACCGACCAGGCAGATAATCGGAGCCTTGTTTTCCGCACCGGTCTGCTTCAGCACCGCGACATATTCGAGGATCCGCTCCTTGACCTTTTCCAAACCGAAATGCTTTGCGTCCAGATTTTTCTTGACCTTTTTCAAGTCCAGCGCGGTATCCGTATAGACGCCATACGGGATCGAAAGGAACCAGTCGATATAGTTGCGCGAAACGGCATATTCCGGGCTAGCGGGCTGCATCAGGCGCATCCGCCCGAATTCCTCGTCTAGCTTTTCCTGAATCGCCGAGGAAAAATGCTTTTCCTTGACTTTCTGTTCGAGCTTGTCGATTTCATCGCCTTCGCCGTCCGAAATTTCGCTTTGCAGCATCCGGATTTGCTCGCTAATAAGCCATTCCTTCTGGTTCTGCTGCATCTTTTGCTGGACATCGTCCCGGACATGCTCGACAACGCTTTCCACGTCGAGAGCTGCCTGGAGATACGCATTGATTACCCGCCCGAGAGAATCCAGGTTTTCCTGTTCGAGCGCCTTCTGCTTCTGGGCAGGCGTCACGCGCACAAAGGGAAGCATCGCCATATATGTAGAAAAAGGCTCTTCCTTGGCCATGACATCGTGCACAATATCCGGTGAAAGATTCTGCAATCCCGCATAGCGTTCAAAAAGCCGCACGCCTTCCTTGGCGATAATCTTGGAAAGCGAATCATCGACCGAGGCATAGTGGCGAAGGGAAATATGCGACGAAAAATAGTTCCTGTCCGAAAGGATTTCCGGATTTACCAAATCGACGACGACGACGCCTTCGAGCAAGACACGCCAGCAGCCGTTCGGAAGAGCGTTCACGGACTGGACATGGGCGAGGACGCCGACCTTGGGGAGGTCTTCGAGCGCAACCGCTTCCTTGTCCGGATCGGGCTGGAGCGCGAGCAGAATCAAGTCATGGTAAGCCCTCGAAGCCTGCAGAGCGTTCTGCGAAATTTCGCGCCCAACGAGAACGCGTGTAGAGGCTCCCGGCGTCACCAAGGCATCGCGGAGCGGAAGCAACGGAAAATCGTGTGATAAATCGAGGGCGACGGTTTCTAGCAAATTCTCGGAATCAGGGGTCGTCTTTTTCAATCCAAATCCTCAAGCGACATTTTTTTCGTTATCTTGCAAGGCCTTTTTGACCAGTTCCCTATCGACGACGAACTTCTTGATGCCGGAACCGGGCAGTTCATACATCGCCTTCTGGAGCGTGCGTTCCACAATCGAGCGAAGCCCTCTGGCGCCCGTCTTGCGTTCGAGCGTAAAGGCGACGATTTCCGAAATGCCGTCTTCCGTAAAGGACAGGTCGATGCCGTCCATCTTGAACAGCTTGACGAACTGCTTCACAATCGCGTTTTTCGGCTCGGTCAGAATCCGCTTCAAGGCCGTTTCGTCGAGTTCTTCAAGGGCGACGACTATCGGCAAACGTCCGACAAGCTCGGGCATCAATCCGAAATGAATCAGATCGTCCGGTTCGAGCTGCTTAAAAAGCTTGGAAAGGGAATTGTCCTTTTCGGAGCGAATGTCCGCGCCAAAGCCCATGCCGCCTTTGTTTACGCGGTGCGCAATAATCTTGTCGAGCGTTTCGAAAGCGCCGCCGCAGACGAAAAGAATGTTCTTCGTGTTGATTTGCACGAGGCTCTGTTCCGGATGCTTCCGACCGCCCTTCGGAGGGACCGCAGCGACAGTCCCTTCCAAAATTTTCAAAAGTCCCTGCTGGACGCCTTCACCCGAAACGTCGCGCGTAATCGAAGGGTTTGCCGTCTTGCGCGCGATCTTGTCGATTTCGTCGATAAAGATAATGCCGCGTTCCGCCCGGGCCACGTCATAGTCCGCAGCCTGCAAAAGCCGCACCAGGATATTTTCCACGTCTTCGCCGACATAGCCCGCTTCGGTGAGGACCGTCGCATCGGCGATCGAAAACGGAACGTTCAGAAAACGTGCGAGCGTCTGGGCGAGAAGCGTCTTGCCGCTACCCGTCGGACCGACCAGAAGCAAGTTCGACTTTTCGATTTCCACATCGTCAGCCGGTTTCTTTCCCCCGTTCGCATCGCCCTCGCGGAGACGCTTGTAATGGTTGTACACCGCGACGGAAAGAGCCATTTTCGCATCGTCCTGCCCGATGACAAATTCATCGAGATGCGCTTTCAGTTCCTTCGGCGTCGGGAGCGGAGCCTTTGCCGCTTCGGCTTTCGCCTTGGCAGCATCTTTCGCCAGGTCGTCCAATAGAAGATTGTAGCAAGCCGATACACATTCATTGCAAATGTGGACATTCGCGCCCGAAATCATCTTCATGACCTGTTCTGCGGGCTTTCCGCAAAAACTGCACGAAATCTGGGAATGATTCTTTCCGCTCTTGTACATCGAAACGACCCTTATCTTCTAAGCGTTGGGCTTAGGCCTTGTGCGGTTTGAAAATTTCATCGATCACGCCAAATTCCAGCGCCTCTTCCGGCGTCAGGAAAAAGTCGCGTTCCGTCTTTTCGCGGACCTCTTCAATCGAACGCCCCGAATGCTCCGCAATGATCTGCGAAAGCATTTCACGGGTGCGGACCAGTTCCTTCGCATGGACCTGGATATCCGTCGATTGGCCGGTCACCGCGCCGGACGGCTGGTGCAGCATAATCCGGGAATGCGGGAGCGCGTAACGCTTGCCCTTTGTTCCCGAAGCGAGCAGAATCGCCGCCATCGAGATGCTGTCCCCGACGCAAATCGTCGCCACGTTCGGGCGGATGTGCTGCATGGTATCGTAGATGGCAAGCCCGGCAGACACGTAGCCGCCCGGGCTGTTGATGTACAAAGTAATGTCTTTCTCGGGATTCTCGTATTCCAGGAAAATCATCTGGGCCATCACGTTGTTCGCCACTTCGTCATTTATCGGCGTCCCGAGGAAAATGATGCGTTCCTTGAGAAGCCGGGAGTAAATGTCGTAAGCGCGTTCACCGTGACCGGTGTTTTCAATGATGGTTGGAATGACCATGAATTCCCCCTAAAAATTACTTGGCCGCGTCTTCGTGCTTGATGCCGACGAGCAGGTCGGAAGCCATTTCCACGCGAAGTTCGTCGCGGAGAGCGACCGTGCGACCGGACTGGCGGAAGTGGTCTTTCAACGCCTTCGCTTCGACACCGTAAGCCTTGGCAATATCCTCGATACGGGCATCGACCATCGCCTGGGTCGGTTTGAGCTTTTCCTTGTTCGCGACAAATTCCAAAATGCGATGTTTCTTGATTTCGCGGACGGCTTCCGGTTCGAGCGTCTTGAGTTCTTCTTCGGTCGGTTCGATATCCTCGTTCGTGCCGGCATTGCGCTTGAGCGTGTACTTGATGAGATCGACTACCCGGGCATGGGGAACATCAAACGGATTCGCTTCGATCAGCTTGTCAATCGCTTCGTTCAGAGCCTTGTTCTTCGCGAGCTTTTGCTTGTTGTTGAAAAGGCTCGTCTGGACGTTGTCCTTGAGTTCGGCTTCGTCCTTGACGCCGATCTTCTTGAAAAATTCCTCGTCCATCTTCGGGGCGCGGATTTCCCGGACATCGGTCACTTCCACCTTGAAATCGGCGGTCTTGCCCCGGTACTGTTCGTCCTTGTGGTCGGCGGGATAGACAAAGTGGATTTCCTTGTTGTCGCCCTTCTTCACGCCGGTGAGACCTTCGTCAAATCCCGGAGAGGAGGATTCGCCGAGAAGCGTACGGAACTCGCGGTCTTCCGGAATTTCCTTCGATTCGCCGTCGATATTCACTTCGAGATAGTTTCCGACGACAACATCGCCCTTTTTGGATTCCCGATCGACGGATTCCGCAGACGAATACATCTGCAAGACGCGGTCCATTTCCGCCTTGACTTCATCTTCGGAGACCGCCACTTCGGGAACGGTAATTCCGAGACTTTCGTAACCCTTGATATCGATTTCCGGATCGACTTCGACAACCGCGGTAAACGAGATACCGGACTTTTCGTCGTCCTTGAAATCTTCGACCTTGACGCGGGCGACCGGGATGATGTTCGCCTTTTTCAGCTCTTCGCTCAGCGTGCTGTTCATCAGTTCCTCGATGCATTCCTGGCGAATCATCTTGCCAAAACGCGAGACGATCGTATGGCGCGGAGTGGCTCCGGCGCGGAAACCTTTCAATTGCACTTCCTTGCGGTACTGCGTCACCTTCTTCTCGAAAGGAGCCTTCAGCGATTCCTGGGGGATGGTGATTTCGACATTGCGTACTGTAGAGCTGGTTTCTTTAATCGAAACGGTCATGTTGTCTCCAATAGGTGAAAAACTCGGTAAAAATGCGAGGGGAGGGAGTCGAACCCTCACGATTTCTCGCCAGATCCTAAGTCTGGTGCGTCTGCCAATTCCGCCACTCTCGCGTTTCGAAGCCAAAAATAGAAAAAAGCGTCCCATTTAGAAAAGGAATCAAGTATTTTTGTGGGCGTGTCGGGCACTTTTCGGACAATTCGAATCGGAATCTTTATTTCGGCGGTGAATCTTCTCATCCAGAGCGTGGTCTTCCTCGTCGGGAACTTCATGGCGAAAAACCTGGGAAACGTCAATTTTGCCTATTTCGGGATTCTGCAAAGCGACTACTCGATTTTTACCGCGCTCGCCGACTTCGGAACGACGACTCTCCTGCTCGCCTTTTTCGGGAAGAACGCCGTCGAAGGGAAGCTTCTCCACTTCGCCTTCCAGCTGCGCTATTCGCTCGCGTTCGCATCGATGCTCCTGATGGCACTTTTCGCCTGCACCATCCGAAGAAACCATCCCGTATTTCACAGCGAATTCATCCTCGCGTTCGGGCTTCTCTTCCAGCACGCATTTTTCGACTGGTATTTCATCTGCGGAAAATTCTGGAAAAAACTCCTGGTTTCCAAAATCCTGCACACGATTTCGTACGCCGCGGTCATGGGATTTTCCCTGTTCTATCTCCAGACGAAAAGCTTCGAAGGCATCGCCCTTTCGATGGTCATCGCCGCGCTTCCCGCCTGGAGCTTCGGAGCGACCGCCGCTCTCCGCCCGCAAATTTTCAGGTTCAGCCGTCGCAGCGTCCAGTTCACATGTCTGATGCTCGGCAAGGCGTTCCCTTTCGCCCTTTCAAGCCTTGCGAGCTTTCTCTACCTGCCGCTCGGACTTTACGCGATGGATCTTTACGCGCCACGCGAACCGTTCAGCGGATACAACTATGCGAACAAATTAATCCTGCTCGCTTCGAGCCTGATGGTGAACTTCATCTCGTCATCGCTTGTGTCCAAGCACGAATCGGACGATCCGAATTTTCACGTAAAGGATGTCGCACTCTTTACCGCCTTCATCGCGATCTGCGCCTCTCCCGTATGGATTTTCCCCGAGTTCTGCCTGAAAACATTTTTCTTTGCGGCTCCCATCTGCAAAAACCCGGACATCCTCGCCTTCGGAGCGACATCTCTTTCCATCCTCGCATTTTCCATCGTCCTGCAAGCTCTTCGCATGAACCTCGTCGCGACCATGCTCAAGGAAAAGAGGCTCTGGCCATACGTGGGGTTCATCTTTCTCGGCGGTGCGCTAAACGCTTTTGCCGTGTTCATCGTGCCAAAATTCGGTCCGGGATTTCAAGCGATTCCGTTTCTCACGCTAACCGGAGATGTCGCTCTGAGCGCGCTTCTCTTCGGGTATTTCAGGAAGAGGTTTTGCCGGTAGCCTGCAAATTGTGGAAACCGCCCAGACAACGAATCCCCATGCCCAAAAAATCCCTTGCTTGTAGCCCGCAATAAAAAACCAGAAGCCAACGAAATAAATCAGGAATGTATAAAGCATCACGACCTGCGGACTTTTTCGGCTCTTCAGTTTCGCAAACAGCACGCACATGCCTAGCCCGACCAAAAAAGGCACGGCAAAGCATCCCGGAAGCCCGAAGTCCTTGTAAATTTCCCACAGATAGCCGGTCGTGTTGTAACCGGGAATTTTCTGGACACTCTCGTTGTAAATGCCGTCCCAGCCAAAACTGTTTTTCAAGGGATTCGCAACGCGGAAATATTCAAACATCCCGGTGAAAAAATCGATTCCATACGTAAAAGAATGGATTTCCCTGTCAGGCGGCGGATTCACAGCGTAATCCAGATTCCAGTAATTGTTCGCCACATACTTATATGGCATAGTCATCGCAGCGTCCATCGTCATCGACTTGATCGAGGAATCTCCCCCATACTGCGACCGGGCAGATGCGACAAAGACAAAGGCGGCAATTCCAAGAACCATCAGCGAAGCGATCAGAATTACCGAAATCCGCCGACACAAAAAATTAAACAGGATGACCACAAACCCGATGCACATGAAAAAAGTCGTCCGGCTAGGATAGGCGCAAACACTCAGCACGCACACAGCGGGGACAACGATTCTCGAAATCCAGCGAATCCAGCGGACAGGATTGATGGACCTGAACATCGATACGCCGAACATCAGAATGACAAGCGGAGCGCTCGAAAAAAACTGCGCATAGAGACCGTAATCCACCTTTCGCGAAGCCCAGTAGCTTGCATTTCCCGAAAACAGGATGAGGTTCCCCACAATTTTGAGAATTCCGAAAATGCCGACCAGATAGGCGAACAATATCAGACAGGAAAAGACAAAATGCAATTTCCAATTGTAAACTGCGGTTTCTCGAACCGTTCCGCAAAGGTTCGCTTTGGAACGCCCCCATTCAAAAAGCAGACACGCCGAAGAAAAGGCGAGCAACGCGCCGAACCAAACAAACCACGTCTTCGCATGAAAAGGCGTCATCGCATGGTCAAGGCGCAAATAGGCAAAAGCCAACGTCAGACACTGGAAAAAAATGTAAACGGTCGCCGGCGAAAAAAAATCCTTTTTCGCCTTCCACACATAAAGCAAAAGTCCCGCGACAACCGACAAAAGAATCGCCGTTTCGGGATATTCGCAAAGCCAAGCGAACATCAGCGCACGCGGTTCCTTCTAAAGAAACGGGAAAAGATTTGCCATTCCTTTTCGAGCGCGGAACCGGTCCCTTCTTGAACCTTCACCAATTCGATGAAATTGCAGAGAATGGTCGCCAAGAGAGACATGACCAACACGCAAAACACGAGAGAAACCCCTCGCAGCGGGAACACCTTCTTGTCGTTCGGCCAAGGCGCTTCGAGCACGTGCAGGTTGGTGAGTTTTTTTGCCTCTTCGAGTTGCATCTGCTCGCTCTGTTGCCGGAGAAGTTTGTACATTGCGGCCTGGACCTTGACTTCCTCTTCCTTCCGCATGAATTCCGCACCGAGTTCCGGACTTTTCTTGAGCGAGACAAGCCCCGACGCCTGCAGCTTTCCTTCGAGCGTCTGGTTGATCGATGTATTCAAGGAGGCATAACGCTTCGAAAGCTCATCATAGCGCTTGGAATTTTCGCCGTGTAGCTTCCGTTCATAATTCATCTCGACCGCAACCGCTTCCCGCTCGGACTGGAGCGTGCTCAGATATTTGATGGTCGCTTCCATCTGGATTGCCGGTTCATAAAAATTGTTGTCCGTCTGGAACTTCACAAAGTCGCGCTGCAAGGAATCCAAGTCCTTCAAGCAAAGCTCGATGCGACTTTCAAAATATTCCCGACTCTGCTTCGCCTGGATCGTCTTGAACGCGTTGAACATGGAGTCCGCCTTTTCGAGCATAAAAGTCGCCATGTCCGCAGCCATCTGAAAATCTTCGTCCTCGATCGTAATTTCAAGCATGTTTTCGTCGGTAAGCTTGAGCGAAAAATTCTTGCGGAACTTTTTCAGCAGGTCAGCGCGAAACTTGCCGTCAAACTCGTAATGCTTCGCTAGGTCGAACCTGTCGATGACCATATCCTGCAGTTCCTTGGAATTGAAAATCGTCCAGATGGCGTCCGCATCGACAGAACCCATCGAAATTCCGAGCATCGACGCATAGGACGAAAGCTCTTCGCCGAGCATCCCGCTCAGGGCATTCATTCCCGAAGAACTCGGAGGCGGCGTCACGACGGCTTTCGCCGCATAGACCGGGCGCACGACCCACATCACAAGTACAAAGACCGCAATCGTCGGAATCAGCACAATCAATGCGCAAAGCTTGAAATGCTTCAAGTCGTTGTTGAGAATCCGTAAAAAAGTTTCCGTCAAACCGGGAGTTTCGTTCGATTGCATAGGCCTACTTGTAATTGACGTAAATGATGAAAGCCGAAGAAACGACGGTCAAAAGAGACGCGACAAACAGCGTGAAATCCTTGAACCGCTCATACGTGCTCTTCGGAAGTTCGATGTAATCTCCCGGCAAGATCGGATCGCGGGTCGCATTGACATAGATAGTCTCCCGGTCACCGCGAATCACCTTCACCTGGTCAAAGGATCCCGAAGTCGTCAGGACGCCCGCCGCCGAAATATAATCCAAGGCGTGCCACGAAGGATCATAGGCCTGCCGCCCGACTCCGCCGACCGCCCCGCCTACATAGACGAGCAGAGGTTTCACCGTAAACTCGATTTCCACTCCCGCCGGAACAACCGTCTTATCGATATCCTTCACCGGAATCGACCGGGAAGTATTGTCCTTTTCGCGGATCACCACCGACTGGTATCCCATATTGGGCAACCGATCCCCGCCAGCGATCTGAAAATAATCCTGAATCGTGCGCCCTTCGACATAAGGCACCGCCGACCGGTAGTTCGGAAGAATCAGCGTCACGGAATTTTTCATGTCGGCAAACGGAATGAAAATCTGGTCGCCCTGCTCAATCATCACGTCGTTCGCAAAGTCGCCTTCATTGTTCACCTTATTCCAGTCGATATGCAGCGTATCGTTTCCGCGGATAATCTGTACATCGTCATCCCGCCCCGAAGGCAAGATGTTTCCCACCATCTTGAGAAGCCGGCTGAGTCGCGTCTGGGGTTCCACCAGAACCTGCCCCACCTGCGGAACCGCTCCCATCACGTTCACGATGATTTTTTTCAGCTGGGCGAGCTGGACAAAGCAATACTTCGGATTGTAACGCGTCGAAACCAACTTCAGAATTTCCTCGCGCGCCTCGGCAATCGTTTTTCCCGCAACATTCACCGAACCGCATTCTTCGATGACGACATTTCCGTCCGGATAGACTTTTGCGGAAAGGTAATTGTTTTCGAGCATAATATCCAGGTAGTCGCCCGGTCCCAGCTTGTAGTTCGAATCGACAAGCCCTTCGCTATAAGTCGGTTGCATCGTCACCGAGCTGCGCTGAAACGAAGACGGCGAATTGGCCGCAACCGATGAAAATGCGCCGATGTCCGCAGCAAAAAGGTCGATACACAGCAAAAGGAAAATGGCCAGGATTTTAAAACGCATAGTCATCCGCAGAAAGACAAAGTTTTTGTTTAAAATAGAAAAACCCGGCTTGGACAAGTCGGGTTTCCCTTGATAACCTTGACGATTACTTCTCGGCTTCCTTCGCAGCGCCCTTGACCATGTCAATCGGCTTCGCTTCAGCAGCGGGAGCTTCCGCAGTCGGAGCGACCTTGGCCTTGATTTCATCTTCGACGAGAGAAACCAGAGCCATTTCGGCAGCGTCACCCGGACGATGCGGACCGAGCTTCAGCACGCGCGTATAACCGCCATTGCGGTTTTTGTAACGCGGACCGATTACATTGAAAAGTCCCTGGAGGACCTTCGGGTCGCGCACAAAGCGGGCTGCTTCACGACGAGCGGAAAGATCGCCCTTCTTTGCGTAAGTCACCAAGCGATCCACAACACCGCGGACAAGGCGAGCCTTGAGGAGCGTCGTGCGCACGGAGCGCTTGAGCTGATCCTCTTCCAGGCCTTTTTCGAGGATGGAAGTCGCGAGGCTACGGAGAATGGCACGCTTATGCTGTGCATTTGCACCGAGTTTCTTGTTCTTTACACCGTGTCTCATTTTTTAATCCTTCAAGTATTCATCGACGTTCATGCCAAAGCTGAGACCCATCGACGTCAATACATCGTTAAGTTCGACCAAGGACTTCCGACCGAAGTTCTTGTATTTCAGCATGTCCTGCTCCTTGTTGCGGACGAGTTCTGCAATCGTATGGATATTCGCCATACGGAGGCAGTTGCTGGAACGAACGGAAAGTTCCAGTTCATCGACACGCATACGGAGACGACTCGCAATGCGCTGGCGTTCTTCGTCCTGGACCATCTCTTCCGGAGATTCAAGATCCCCTTCGAAGTTGATAAAGGCTTCCAGGTGATCCACGAGCAGCTTCGCCGCATAGGCAAGCGCATCTTCGGGATCGATCGAACCATCAGTCGTAATTTCCAGTTCGAGGCGGTTGTAGTCCGTCTTCTGTCCGACGCGGGTATCGCTCACATGGGTGGCGACGCTCAGCACCGGGTTGAAGTTTGCGTCCATCGCAATTTCGCCGATAGGCGCATTCGGATCCTTCAATTCATCCGCAACCACGTAGCCGCGTCCCGAAGAAACCTTGAGTTCCATGCTCAGGGAAGCGTTGCCGGAAAGAGTCGCAATATGGACATCTGGGGTAAGGATCACCACGTTGGGATTCTCCTCGATGTTCGCAGCGGTGATTTCACCGTTTCCAGACATGTCCAGGCGAAGCGTTTCGTCATGGTCGGAGAGCAGCTTCACGCGAATGCTCTTTAGGTTCAGGATGATGTCTGTCACATCTTCCTTCACTCCCGGAATAGACGAAAATTCCTTATCGACTCCCGCGATTTTCACGGAGACGATAGCGGCACCTTGCAACGAGGAAAGCAGCGTACGGCGGAGAGCATTACCGATAGTAATGCCCCAGCCGCGTTCCAGGGCTTCCACGACAAATCTTGCGTAGCGCCCATCTTCGCGTGTTTCCACTTTCTGGAAACTGCGCGGCATTTGGAGAGATTTCCACATCATTGGCGTTTTCCCTATTGAGATTAAACTCTTCTCTTCTTCTTAGGACGGCATCCGTTGTGCGGAACACCTGTCACGTCGCGAATCGTCAGCACTTCAATGCCCACGTTCTTGATGGCGCGAACCGCGGATTCGCGTCCGCCCCCGGCACCCTTGACGCGGACATCGACCTTGCGAATGCCCAAGTCGTAAGCCTTACGAGCAGCGGCTTCCGCAGCGAGCTGGGCCGCAAACGGCGTGCTCTTGCGCGAGCCCTTGAAGCCGGAATTTCCCGGAGAACCCCAAGCGACAACGTTTCCGCGAGCGTCCGTAATCGACACGATTGTGTTGTTGAAAGATGCGTTCACGCAGGCGATACCCTGCACATCAACGCGCTTCTTGCCTTTTTTAACCTTTTCCTCGGCGGGAGCGGCTTCTGCTGCAACCGGAGCGGCGGTTTCTTTAACTTCTTCGTCTGCCACGGATCGTCTCCTTACTTCTTCTTGTTAGCAACGGTCTTCTTCGGACCCTTGCGAGTGCGAGCGTTCGTACGGGTGCGCTGTCCGCGGACCGGCAACTTTTTCAAGTGGCGAGAACCGCGATAGCATCCGATATCTTGAAGACGCTTGATATTCAAGGTCGTTTCTGCGCGAAGCTGACCTTCCACAGAGTATTCGTCTTCGAGAACGTGACGAATCTTACCTTGTTCTTCTTCAGTCAGGTCGTCACACTTCTTCTTCAGATCGATACCCAGTTGGGCGCAGATCTTGCGAGATGTGAACAGACCGACTCCGTAGATAGCCGTCAGACCATACTCGACGGTCTTGTTTTTCGGCAAATCGACACCAGCAATACGTGCCATAAAATCTCCTAACCCTGTCTCTGCTTATGACGGGGGTTCTTAGAACAGATGACGCGAAGAATGCCCTTGCGACGGACAATCTTGCAGTTTTCACATCTAGGTTTGATGGAGGCTTTGATTTTCATAGGTTCTAACCTTTTTTGTCCCTATTACTTGTAACGGTAGGTGATCCTTCCCCGCGACAAGTCGTACGGGGAAATTTCGACCAACACTTTGTCGTCCGGCAAGATGCGGATAAAATGCCGGCGCATTTTTCCAGAAACATGAGCGAGAATCTCATGGCCATTTTCGAGGCCGACTCGAAAGAATGCGTTGGGAAGAGCTTCCAGCACAACGCCTTCTACTTGAATGCCTTCTTCTTTAGCCACTAGGACGCCATCCTGCCGCGAATGCGGCCGTGTTTGAGGAAACCTGCATATTCATTGGTCTTGAGCTGGGCCTCGAGTTGACGAAGCGTGTCCAGCGCAACACCGACCACGATCAAGACCGAAGTACCGCCAATATAGAAAGACATGTTCAAAGCGTCTTTCAAATGCAGCGGACCGACGCTGATTACCGCAAGGAAAATGGCTCCCGGCAGCGAAATGCGGGTCAAAATGTGGTCAATGTACTCGGCGGTCTTCTTTCCCGGGCGAATCCCCGGAATAAAGCCACCCGACTTCTTCAGATTATCCGCAATATCGGACGGATTGTACTGGATAGCCGTATAGAAGTAAGTGAAAAAGATAATCAATGCGGCGAAAATCACGCTATAGGTGACATGCCCGGGAACAAAGGCGCCGGCAAAAGCCTGCGCCCAGCTGACACTAGGCATCCACGAAGCGATAATCGCGGGCACGAACATAATGGAAGAGGCAAAAATGACGGGAATCACACCGGCGGTATTCACCTTGAACGGCAAATAGCTGGCCTGACCGCCCATAACCTTGCGCCCAACCACTCTGCGCGGACTCTGCAGCGGAATACGCCGGACAGCCTGCTCGACGAACACGATGAACGCAATGATCGCAACAACAATCGCCAAGATGAAAATCTCGATAGCGAGCGGTTGGATCTCTTCGCGGAACATTTCGAATTCGCGGAGGAAAGCTCTCGGTAATTCGCCGACAATACCGGCAAAGATTATCAGGGAGATTCCGTTACCCACACCCTTCGCCGTGATTCTCTCGCCGAGATACATGACAAAGATCGTTCCCGTGGTGAAGGTAAGCGTAGCAAGTAACCGGAAGCCGACATTCCCGAGCCCGGACTGGAAACCGTCCGTCAGCACAGAAATGCCTGTACCGGTCGCGGTGGAAACTTTTAAGCTCGAAAGCCAGACAGCGACCCCCCAGCCCTGCAAGGCGCCGAGGAGAACCGTGAAGTAACGCGTGTATTGATTTAACTTGGCGCGCCCTTCCTGGCCTTCTTTCTGAAGCATCTGAATCGCCGGAATCACAGAACCCATCAGCTGGATGATAATGCTCGCGCTGATATACGGCATAATGCCCAAGGCAAACACCGTAGCCTTGGCAAAAGCACCGCCCGTAAAGGAATCATACAATCCGAACATGTTATTGTTGTTGCGGAAGTATTCAGCGAGAACCGTAGCATCGACACCCGGAATGGTTATGTGCGATCCGATGCGATAAACGATAAGAATCCCCAAGGTGAAGAGAATCTTCTTCCTTAGGGCTTCCACCTTGAAGGCGTTGGCGAAACCGCCAAAAGCTTTCTTCAGAGCTTCCATTATTTAACGATCTCAACTTTGCCGCCAGCAGCTTCCACAGCCGCCTTGGCCTTTTCGCTGATAGCGTTGACTTTGAGAGTAATCGCCTTGGAAATCGTGCCGTAGCCCAGAACCTTGATGGGCTTCTTGATGCTGCGGACGAGTCCCTGATCGGCGAGAACCTTTGCGTCAAATTCGAGGACACCGGACTTTTCGAGAGCCTTCAGGTTCACAATCTGGGTGTCGTGAACGATGTGGCTCTTGAAGCCGCGCTTCGGAACGCGACGGTGCAACGGCATCTGACCGCCTTCAAAAGCGACACGCCCAGCCTTGGCACTCTTACGAGCGCCAGCACCCTTCTGACCACGACCGCCGGTCGTGCCCCAACCGGAACCCGCACCGCGACCGATGCGCTTACGACCCTTGGTGAGAGCGCTTTTGCCAGGATTGATACTATTGAGTTGCATGATTAAATCTCCTCGACCTTGACCAAGTGGCGGACAACATTGATGATGCCCTGGATTGCCGGAGTCAGCGTCAGTTCGTTAGAGGTTCCAATCCCATGAAGTCCAAGCGACTGGATGTTCGCTCTGTGCTTCGGCAGGGTGTGGATGATTCCCTTGATCTGGGTAATTCTCACTTTTTTCATTTCTCTAGACCTCAGGCGTTCTGACCGCGCAAAGCAGCGTAGTCATTTTTGTTCTTCTGAGTCGTGAGACCCACGATGCAGGCCTGGACCACGGTGCTCGGATTGGAAGAACCATAGATCTTGGTAAGAATGTTGTGGACACCTGCGAGTTCCAGCACGGCACGCGCAGCAGCACCGGCGATAACGCCCGTACCGGGAGCAGCCGGAATCAAGCGGATACGCGTAGCGCCATACTTGATTTCGACATCGTGCGGAATCGTTCCGTCTTGAACATTCACTTCGATGAGGTTGCGCTGAGCGGCTTCGGTTCCCTTGCGAATAGCTTCGGAAACTTCCTTCGCCTTGCCTAAGCCCACACCGATCTTGCCCTTCTTGTTGCCGACGACAACGAGTGCACTGAAGGACATGCGACGACCGCCCTTGACGGTCTTGGCGCAACGATTGATGTGCACAACTCTGTCTTCAAATTCAGAAACTTGAGTTTCGCGTTCCAAAGTGTACCTCTTAGAATTGGAGTCCGCCTTCACGAGCTCCCTCAGCGAGAGCCTGAACGCGACCGTGATAGATGTAACCGCCGCGGTCGAAAACGACGGCAGAGATGCCCTTCGCCTTCGCTTCGTCAGCGATGAGATTTCCGAGTTTCTTGCTCTGTTCGGTCTTTGTAAGTTCGCCGAACTTCGCCTGGAAATCCTTGGAAGACGTTGCGAGTTGCACCAAGGACTTATGAGAAACATCGTCAATGATCTGAGCGATCATGTTAGAAAGCGTGCGACGGACAGCAAGACGCGGACGTTCGGGGGTACCGTTGACGGTCTTGCGGACACGTGCATGACGCGCAATTCTGGACTCAAGTCTTTTCTTTGCAATAACAGCCATAGCGTTACCTTATTTACCTGTCTTCTTGCCCTGCTTGCGGCGGACATATTCACCAACGTACTTGATACCCTTGCCCTTATACGGTTCAGGACGGCGGTACTTGCGAATTTCGGCTGCAGCCTGGCCGACCTTCTGCTTGTCGATGCCCTTGATGCTGATCTTCAGCGGATCGACCGCCTTCAGCGTGATTCCTTCCGGAGCCTTGTAGATTACCGGGTGCGAGAATCCGAGAACCAAGTTCAAGTCGTTGCCCTTTTGTTCCACGCGGTAACCGACACCGACGATTTCCAGGTTCTTTTCGAAGCCCTTGGTAACGCCTTCGACCATGTTCGCGACGAGAGCGCGGGTCGTGCCGTGGATAGCGCGGGAAAATTTCTGATCGTCCGGACGGGCGAACGAGAGGTTGTCACCTTCCAGATTGATCTTGATCAGGTCATGAACCTTGGTAGAGAGCTTTCCCAGGGGACCTTCCACCAAAATGTTCTGGCCATCGAGCGTCACCTTGACGTCGGCGGGGATATGAATGATAGCTTTTCCGATACGAGACATCTTTACCTCACCAGACCTTTGCGATGATTTCGCCACCCACGTTTTCCTTGCGGGCTTCGTGGTCGGTCATCACACCTTTGGAAGTGGAGATAATCGCATAGCCAAGACCGTTGCGGACGCGCGGAAGCTTCGCCACATCGCTGTAAGCGCGAAGCCCCGAGCGGCTGACGCGCTGGATGCCTTGGATAGCCGGAACGCCGTTCGTGTAGCGGAGAAGGACCTTGATGATTCCCTGCTTGCCATCATCGACGACGACGAATTTCTTAATAAAACCTTTTTCCTGCAACACGCGAGCGATTTCGCGCTTCTGATTGCTGGCAGGAATGTCCACCACAGGCGCTTTCGCCGCGACGGCGTTGCGGATGCGGGTGAGCATATCGGCGATTGTATCTGTTGCCATTTGTAAAACGCTCCTTACCAGGAAGATTTGGTGATGCCCGGGATTTCGCCGGCGAGTGCCATTTCGCGGAAGCAAATACGGCACAGACCAAAGCGACGCATATAAGCGTGCGGCCTACCGCAACGCTTGCAGCGATGATACCCACGAACCGTGTATTTCGGCGTGCGCTTGCACTTTTCAATCATTCTTCTGCTTGCCATGGTATTACCTTACTTCCTGAAGGGGAGACCGAGACCTTCGAGCAGAGCGCGACCTTCATCGTCCGTCTTGGCGGATGTGACAAAGGAGATGTCCATGCCTAAAGTCTGAGAAATTTTATCGATATCGATTTCCACAAAAATCGACTGTTCCTTAACACCGAGCGTGTAGTTGCCGCAACCATCGAAACCACGACGGGGCAGGCCACGGAAGTCACGTACACGCGGCAAGGTGATGTTGATGAACCGATAGAGGAAATCCCACATGTTGGAACCGTGGAGCGTCACCTTGGCACCAATTCCAAGACCTTCGCGGAGCTTGAAGTTGGAAATCGCCTTGCGAGCCTTCGTCACGACCGGCTTCTGGCCGGTAATCGCCGAGAGGACATCGACCGCTTCGTCCAAAACCTTGCGGTTGGAAGCGGCTTCGCCAACGCCCATATTGATGACGATTTTATCCAAATGCGGAATCTGCATTACGTTCTTGTAACCGAATTTCTGCTTGAGAGCCGGAACTACGGTCTTTTCGTAAACATCTTTCTTCATTGTGCTCATTGTTACGACCTCACAGAGCCTTGCCGGACTTGACGCTCACGCGGACGCTCTTCTTGCCCGGTTCACGGGTACGACGCGTACGGACGGGAGTGGAACCTTCGAGAAGCATCACGTTGGAGATGTCGATCGGAAGTTCCTTTTCAACGATGCCGCCGGTCTGGTTGGTCTGACTCGGCTTTTCGTGGCGCTTACGGACGTTTACACCAGCAACAATCACGCGACCTTTTTTCGGATCAACGCTCAGAACAGCACCGGTTTTACCCTTGTAAGAGCCGGAGATAACCTTGACGTTATCGTTCTTCTTGATGTTAGACATTAGAGCACCTCGGGTGCGAGAGAAATAATCTTTGTAAAGTTGTGGTCGCGAAGTTCACGGGCCACAGGTCCAAAGATACGGGTTCCACGGGGTTCACCGTCTTTCGTGATAAGCACGACGGCATTGTCGGAGAAACGGATGAAAGATCCGTCCTTGCGACCGATTTCCTTGCGTGTACGGACCACGACGGCATCAGCGACAGAGCCTTTCTTCACCTTGCTCTGGGGGATAGCGTCCTTGACAGCTACCTTGATGACGTCACCGATGCTTGCATAGCGCCGATTAGACCCACCCAAAACTCGGATGCAGGCGACTTCTTTCGCACCGCTGTTGTCGGCAACGACCAGTCTTGTTTCTTCTTGAATCATATAATTCGCCTTACTCCAGAAGGATTACTTCTTCTTTGCCACGATCCGAACCAAGCGCCAGCGCTTCGTCGCGGAAAGGGGACGTGTTTCCATGATTTCCACGGTATCGCCGACTTCAGCTTCATTCTTTTCGTCATGAGCTTTGAATTTCGACGAGGATTTCATGATCTTGTTGTAAATCGGGTGACGCTTGCGGTCTTCGACCACAACCGTAATCGTCTTGTCCATTGCGCTGGACGAAACGACACCCTGTCTCACTTTGCGAGAGTTTCTATCCATTTTTTGCTCCTGCCGGCTCACGCCTTGGCCCTTTCGGTAAGAATGGTCTTGATGCGGGCGATATCCTTGCGGATGGAACGCATCGTGACAGGCTTCTCTACGCTGTTGCCAGTCTTTGCAGAGAACCGGTTGTTGAACAGGTCAAGATTCAGCTGGGAGAGCTTTTCCTGGAGCTGTTCGTTGCTCAATTCCTTCAATTCGCGTGCTTTCATTAGATCTCCGAAGCCTCCACGATTTTAACTTTGATCGGCAACTTCTGAGCGGCATCGCGAAGAGCCTTGAGGGCGAGGTCACGGTCCACACCGTCCATTTCGAACATAATGCGGCCCGGAAGAACGACTGCTGCCCAAAATTCGACAGCGCCTTTACCCTTACCCATACGAGCTTCCGCAGGGTGACGAGTTACCGGCTTGTTGGGGAAAATACGGATCCAGATGTGCCCGCCACGCTTGATGGTACGGGTCATCGTGATACGGGCTGCTTCAATCTGGCGCGCCGTAATCCAGCATTTTTCGAGAGCCTGCATTCCATATTCGCCGAAAGCAATCGTATCTCCGCTGGTAGCGCGGCCTTTCATGCGGCGTTTCTGTTCTTTGCGGAACTTAGTTCTTTTAGGACTCAGCATAATTACTTCTCTCTCTTAGGTTCAGACGAAAAGACGTCCTTGCCAATCTTTTCACCGTGCATGATCCAGACCTTGATACCGACAGCACCGTAAACGGTCTTGGCGGTAGCAGTCGCATAGTCGATGTCGGCACGAAGAGTGTGCAGAGGTACGCGACCTTCGGCATACTTTTCGACGCGAGCGATTTCGGCACCACCGAGACGACCGCCGCACTGAATCTTGACGCCTTCAATGCCCATGCGCATCGCACTCTGCATCGCACGCTTCATCGCACGACGGAAAGAGACACGCTTTTCGAGCTGGCGAGCGATGTTTTCGGCAACAAGCTTCGCATCGGCTTCGGGGCGCTTGATTTCGTGGACGCTAATATAGATTTCTTTGCCGGTCAAGTATTGGAGTTCGCTCTTGAGACGTTCCAATTCTTCGCCTTTTTTGCCGATGACGACGCCCGGGCGAGCGGTAAAGAGGTTCACGTTCACTTTCTTGACGGTGCGTTCGATGCCGACCTTCGCCAGGGAAGCATGTTCGAAACGCTTCATCAGGTAACGACGCAGCACGATATCTTCATAAAGGAAATCGGCAAACTTGTCGTCCTCGGCATACCACTTCGACTGCCAGTCGTCAATTACGCCGAGACGAAGACCATACGGATGAGTTTTCTGACCCATAGTTTACTCCTTATCAGCGTTGTCAGCGACAACGACGGTCAAGTGAGAGAGCGGCTTCGCGAGACGGTCTGCGCTTCCATGGGAACGCGGACGCATACGCTTCATAATCGTCGCACCATCGGCGGAGATAGCCGCAATCTTGAGTTCTTCTGTCGTAACGGCGCCAGAAGCCTTCTGCTTGAAGTTCGCAACGGCGGACTTGATTGCATTTTCAACAATCGGAGCGCCTTTCTTTTTATTGCGAAGAACGGAAAGCATGGCGAACGCCTGATCGACGGACTTGCCGCGCATCAGGTCCGCAACCAGACGGAGCTTGCGAACACCATAACGAATGTTCTTGACTTTTGCGATAGCTTTCATTATTTAGCTCCTCCTGCAGCTTCTGCCTTGCGGTGGCCGCGGAAGATACGGGTGGGAGAAAATTCACCCAGCTTGTGTCCGACCATGTTTTCGGTGACATAGACCGGGATGAACTGCTTGCCGTTGTAAACAGCAAAAGTCAAGCCGACCATATCGGGAATGATGGTAGAACGACGGGACCAGGTTTTGATGGGCTGCTTCTTGTCGGAACTGGCCATTGCCTTGGTCTTGACCAAAACGTGGGAATCCACGAAAGCGCCTTTCTTAATGGATCTCGACATAGCTTATGCCCTCTTCTTCTGACGACGACGCACGATGTAGTGATCGGTACGCTTGTTGTTACGGGTTTTCTTACCCTTGCAGTTCTTGCCCCACGGGGAACAGGGGTGACGACCACCGGAGGTTCGACCTTCACCACCGCCGAGCGGGTGATCGACCGGGTTCATCACGACACCGCGGACCGACGGACGAATGCCGAGCCAGCGGGAACGACCAGCGGAACCCGAAGATTCGTTCATGTGGTCGATGTTCGAAACCTGACCGATCGTCGCAAGACAATCTTCCGGAACCAAACGGATTTCACCGCTCGGGAGACGGACCTGGCAGAGCTTGCCGTCCTTGGCGATAAGTTCCGCACCGGCACCGGCGGACCGGGCAATCTGGGCGCCCTTGCCCGGAATCATTTCGATGTTGTGAATCATCGCGTTCAGCGGAATGTCCTTCAGGGGAAGAGCATTACCGATACGGTATTCCGCACCGACACCGGACTTCAGGACGTCGCCGACCTTGATGTTCGCCGGAGCGATGATGTACTGGCGCTTGCCGTCCGCATACTTGACTAAAGCGATGCGGGCAGAACGGTTCGGATCGTATTCGATTGTTTCAACCGTACAGGGAATGCCTGCGCGGTTACGCTTGAAGTCGATGATGCGGTAGCTCTTCTTGTGTCCACCGCCACGGCGACGGGAAGTAATCTCACCCACGTTGCTGCGACCGGAGCTGCGCTTTTTACCGACGGTAAGAGGCTTGTACGGCTTGTCAGCTGTGATTTCCTTCTTATCGTTCAACTGCTTGTAGCGCAGTGTCGGGGTAAGAGGTCTATAGCTTTTCAGACCCATTGTTAGACTCCTTCAATCTCGGCAATCTTGTTGCCAGCCTGCAACGTGATGTAAGCCTTCTTCCAGTTGGACTTCTTGCCTACAGCATTGCGTACACGTTTCATCTTGCCACGGTTGATCAAGGTGTTCACAGAATCGACCTTCACGCCAAAGCGGGATTCGATTGCGTTCTTGATTTCCGGCTTGGTAGCGGAAAGAGCGACCTTGAAAACATATTGACGGACACCCGTGCGCGGGTTCACCATCGCCTTGGAAGAACTTTCGGTAATGTGCGGTTCTACCAGGATTTCGTGGAGTTCTTTCATCTGGAACCTCCAGTGAGTTCTCCCAGAGCTTCCTGGGAAATCGCGATATTGTTAGCGCGAACGAGATCATAGGTGTTCACGTCTTGCACCCGAGCCGTACGAACCCAAGGAACGTTTGCGGAAGAAAGACGGAGATTCTTGTCGTTCGAACCGACGAGGAAGAGCGCATTACGCTGTTCAAGACCGGCCTTGTTCACGACGGCGAGGAAATCCTTCGTCTTCGGAGCTTCAAAGGAGAGGCTTTCGAACACGAGAACCTTGCCATCCTTGGCCTTGTCGGAAAGGGCGGAGTGGAACGCGATGCGCTTCACCTTCTTGTTCACCTTTTCGAAGTAGTCATGAGACTTCGGACCGTGAGCCTTGTTACCGCGGACCCAAACGGCAGAAGTGTTCTGACCGGCACGAGCGCGACCGGTGCCTTTCTGCTTCCAGGGCTTTGTCGTACCGCCGCTGACCTGAGAACGGGTCTTGGTCTGGGCTGTTCCCTGGCGACGATTGTTGAGAATCGCCTTGATGTGCAGATAAACGCAGACCTTGTTGATCGGAGAATCGAACATCGCCGGAAGGTCCATTTCATTCTTGAATTCGCCGCTAGCGGCGTAGAGCTTTGCCTTTGCCATTAGCCTTTCCTCACCACGATGACTCCGTTCTTCGGTCCCGGGACAGCACCGCGAACAAAAATCAAATTGCGTTCACCGTCAACCTTGACCACCTGGAGGTGCTTGACAGTGACTTTCTTGTTTCCATACTGACCGGCCATGCGCTTACCCGGGAAAACGCGTCCCGGATAGGAGTGAGCGGAAAGACCACCCGGTTCACGGATGTTGTGCGTACCGTGACCGCGCGGACCCGTGTGGAAGTTATAGCGCTTGACCGTACCGGAGAAGCCGTGTCCCTTAGAAATACCGGAGACATCGACGAGCTTCACGTCTGCGAAATCCGCAGCGCCAAATTCCTTGCCGATGGGCCAGTCTTCAAGGTTTTCCACATCGAATTCAGCGAGGTAGCCGCGAACATCGAGGTTAGCCTTCTTGAAATGTCCGATGGTCGCCTTGTCGGCGCGACTTTCCTTGACGAGGCCAAAACCGACCTGAATCGCGGTATAGCCGTCTTTTTCTTCAGTCTTGTGGCAAACGACCACGCACGGACCGGCTTCGAGAACCGTCACAGGGACGCATTCGCCGTTATCCGTGAACACTTGGGTCATTCCCAGCTTTTTTGCAAGAATACCGTTCATTGTTTTACACCTTAATTTCGACTTCGACACCAGCGGGCAGATCCAACTTCATCAGCGAATCCACGGTCTGCGGAGTAGCATCCAGAATGTCAATCAAGCGTTTGTGGGTACGGGACTCGAACTGTTCGCGCGAAGTCTTATCGACGTGCGGGGAACGAAGAACCGTGTACTTTTGAATCTTGGTCGGGAGAGGAATGGGACCCGCAATGCGGGCTCCCGTATTTTTTGCCGTATTTACAATGTCTTGAGCGGAACGGTCAATCATGCGATGATCGAACGACTTCAAGCAAATACGAATGCGTTCACCAGCCATTTTTATTCCTTACTTGATGATTTCGGTTACGGATCCGGCGCCGACGGTGCGG
>CAVKXR010000002.1:0-37735 GCA_963660275.1 Oscillospiraceae bacterium | reverse complement strand
CCCCAAAGCGTTCTAAGTGCTTGTTTTTCCTATCGGTTATGAAAATTTCTATTGACATCGGGCTTTTGGAAAGGTAGAATTAAAAGAGTTCCGAATTTTGGGACAGAGGTTTTACTTTGGCATTGAATCTTATCGCTAAAATCCGCGGTGAACGCCAAACGATTGG
This sequence comes from Oscillospiraceae bacterium, assembly GCA_963660275.1. Taxonomy (GTDB): domain Bacteria; phylum Fibrobacterota; class Fibrobacteria; order Fibrobacterales; family Fibrobacteraceae; genus Hallerella. The sequence continues at coordinate 37,569 of CAVKXR010000002.1, read as the reverse complement.
CGTGGACATCGGTCATTACTCCATCAAGGTCGTCCGTGTGCATCACGGGCGCGGTTTTGCCCCCCGTGTCATGGGCTTTGATTTAGAACCCACACCCGAAGGCGCTTTGGCGGACAATGAAATCCAAGATGAAGCGAAGCTTCGCGAAGCGATTGTGCGCCTGATGACCCGGAATTTCCCGGATATTTCCAAGGATGATATCGTCGCATCGATTTGCTGGGTTGCCGGAGTCCTTGCGGACAAGAGCGTCGCCAAGGTTCCGAAGAACGGCAACGAGGACGCGATTGTTGTCCAGACGGCGCAAGCGAAGCCGCCTTTTGACGACCAGGACATCATGCTGGACTACCAGGTCGTCGAACGGGATGCGAACGGCGAAGTGAAGTCCCTGGTTGTCGCGGCGAAGAATAAGACCCTTTCGGACTATGCGAAGCTTTTTACTGGAGCGGGCTTTCGGCTTGACGCTATCGATGTGGATGTCTTCGGAATTGCCAATGCGTATGCGGCGACGGTTGCCGAGGACAGATCCGAAGAGACCGTAGCCCTGTTCGATCTGGGCGAAAAGAAATCGACGCTCACGTTCCTCCACAAGGGGCGCTTCCATTCGGTTCGGACCTTGACCAGCGGATCGGTGGATTCTGTCGTCTCGACTTTAACGCGCCATTTGGGAATCGATGCGACGGCATGTCATGAAATGTTCGAAAAGAACGACCTTACGATGGTGAAGGACCGCTCGGTTGCCGAAGTGGAGTCGGCGTTGCAGCTCGCTTACGAGGAAATCGTCAGCGCCGTCGAATTTGGCGTCCGGTATTTCTCGACGTCCGAATCCGGAGAAAAGCCTGTGCGGCTTCTCGTCTGCGGTGGCGGAGCGAACTTGCCCGGCGTGTGCGAATATCTCAAGGAAAAGCTGGATATCGATTGCGAACCGATCAACCCGTTTGTCGGAATTCCGTGCGAACCGGAAGCGGCTCCCGAGGGCGGCGTTTCCTTGCCTCTGTCGAACCTATATACTCCCGCTCTGGGACTTGCCTTGAGGAAGTTCTAAATGGCCAAGGGAAAGAAAAAATCGCTTTGCGTGGAAATCAACCTCTTGCCGGTGGAATATCGGCAGACGAAAATCGATTTTTCGTGGATTGCCGATCGCCGCGTTGTGTGGCCCTCGGTTGCGCTGCTCACCGCGCTTGTCGTCGTCTTCATGATCCAGTCCTATGTGACGGAAACTGTCGATTCCCTGCAGCGGGAAGTCGATTCGACGAAGGCGGAAGTCGAAAAGCAGCGTCCGCTTCTCGAAAAAATCAAGTCCCTCGATTCCAAGCTCAAGGCTATCGCCCAAAAGAACAACGGGTTAAAGTCCATCCAGGTGAGCAAGAAACGCTGGGTGATTCTTTTCGAGAACATCTCGTCGATGATGCCGCCGAACATGTGGCTTACGTCGCTGAACCAGATTTCCCAGTTCGACATGGAACTCCGCGGGATGACTTTCGACTTTTCGGAAGTGGCGGAATATATGGTCAAGCTTGAAAAACAGGCGTGTTTTAACACGGTGACGCTTATCGACGTCTCGACGACCAAGGTCGAAGGGGAAGAGGCCTACAGCTTCGTTATCAAGGCCGAAATCAAGTCGGATCTCGGGCTTGAAGGAGGGGCGAAATAATGCGGGCTATCGACTGGAAAGACAAGAAGACCATCTATGCGGTTGTCGTCGCGTTGTTGATTGCGGCGGGCGCCTATTTCGTGTATGCCTATATCTGGGAACCGTTTACGCTCGAAGAAACGAGGCTTGAACAGGAGCTGCAGAGTGCGCAGGCGGAACTGAACAAGATTAACGTGCAGCGCGGGCGCATTGCGAAGCTCGAAGCGGAACTGGTCCAGGCGGAAGAGGAATTCGAGCGTCTCAAGGAAATGTTCCCGGAAGAGGAGCAGGTTCCGATGCGTCTGCAGGACCTGTATGCGGTTCTCCGGAGCGCGGGCGTCCAGATCCAGAAATTCAGCCCGGGCGGAACGACGGAGCGGGAATTTTTCATCGAGCATCGCTACTCCGTTTCGGTAAACGCCGGCTACCACATGTTGGGCTACCTGTTTGCGGAAATCGCGAACTTCAACTACCCGACTGCGATTACGGACTTGAAAATTTCCCGTTATTCGGGCATCAAGCAGGAAATCGAAAAGGCGGAATCCCACGGCTGGACACCGATTACGATTACTGTTTCGTTTAACTTGACCACCTATACATCCAAGAAGGTTGCCCAATGATAAAATGGATGCTCCTTCTCTCGCTCTCTTCGGTTCTCGCCTTTGCGGCGGAAATCAAGGATGTTTCCTATTCCTGCGGTGCAAAGGAATGCTCGCTCCGCTTCCAGTTTGCGTCGGCGAAGGATTTGCCGAACTTCTTTCAAAAGTACGATGCCAATGCGCACAAATTAACCGTCGGCTTTTCGAATACGAAAACATCTCTTTCGGGGACATCGTTTGAACTAGGCGAAACGTCTGGGCTTCGGACGGTTCGCGTCTTTACGGATGCTTCTTTCCAGGTGCCTCTTCTGAAGTTTGAATTTCTTGTCGGCGAATCCGTCCAGAACGACCGAAATCCGGTGAGCCTTTCGAACCAAAAGAATTTTGTCATCGCCCTTCCCAAGGTAAAAGCGAAATCCTGGAGTCTTCAAAAGTTGTCTGCGGAAAAAAGCGCCTTGGAAAAGAAATCGAAAGGCGATAGCCTCGCTGCATTGAAAAAGGCGAAATTGGACAGCGTCCAGCAGGCGAAAGCCCTTGCCACGGAAGCGAAGAAGCGCACAGCGGACAGCCTCGCCGCGTTGAAGAAGGCGAAATCGGACAGCGTTCAACAGGCGAAAGCCCTTGCCGCAGAAGCGAAGAAGCGTACGGCAGACAGCCTTGCCGCGTTGAAGAAGGCGAAATTGGACAGCGTTCAAAAGGCGAAAGCTCTTGCCGCAGAAGCGAAGAAGCGCTCGGCGGACAGCCTCGCCGCGTTGAAGAAGGCAAAAGCGGACAGCATCCGGGAATGGAAGGAACAGTCGAACAAGAAAGTCGTGTCGGCGCTTTTGGAAGGCATCCGTTCCATGACGGGAATCCAGGGCGGTGGCATCGAACAGTTCCGGATTGTTACCGATTCCCCGATCGAGCTTTCAAACATCAAGGGACCCGATAAATCGTCCATTCTGTATGTCTCCGTAGCCGGGCCTAAAAAGACGCCGCTTTTCAACGTATCGGCGGGAAACATTGTCAAGTCGGTCACGTGGATGTCCAGCGGGCTTCGCATCCAGCTCTATCCCAATGTCCATCCGACAATCCTTATCTATAAAGGTTCCCTGATCTTGCAGGTTTCCCAGAAGGCTTCTCCGAATGGCTTCATCTGTTACATGGCGAAACCGGAAGGCGTCTATATCCGCAAGTGGACGGAACCTTCGCGGACTGCGGAATCCTTTGAAGAGTTCTCAAGGGGAATGGATGCCGAGAAGAAAAAAATCGTAAGCGTCGCGCAGTCGTTTGGGCTTCGCCGCGTTTCCCGGAACTTAATCGTCGTTTCGGAATCGACGCCGCTCTTGGCATCTCCGTCGGAAAAGGCTGCGGAACTGGAAACGCTCGATTTCGGCACGCATCTGGAAGATCTTGAACTGAACGGGCTTTATTACAAGGTTCGGCTGGGTTCCAAGGTCGGCTATGTCAATCGTCGGGCGGTTTCTTTCCCGGACGAGCTTTCCGCTGTCCAGTCGGAACGCCTCAAACAGCTCGCGCTGGAACAAGGGGGAACGCTCGATACGAATGCGGTCCATTTTGACCATCCGATTGAGGAACGCGTTTCGTACAGTTCGTTCGGGCGACGCGATCCGTTTATCGAGGTCAAGGGACTTATGGAAGAAGGCATCAACATCGATCAGGTGGAACTGGTCGGCATCATCTGGGAATCGGAAGTTCCGCTCGCGATTCTCGCCGATTCGAAAAATCCGGAAATTTCTTACACGGTCAAGGAAGGCGACCGCATCTTGAACGGCAAGGTCCTGAAGATTACGCAGACAGACGTCCTGTTCCTCTTGCAGGAATTCGGGGTCAGTCGCAGATATTCGATGAGTTTGCCCGATTTATATGGGAGTAAAGCGAAATGAAAAAAATCGTCCGTCTTTCAACGATAGCTGTGCTTTGGTTCTGCCTCGTTTCCGCTTTTGCGGAAGAGAGCGTTCCGAATACCAGGCTGTACGATTTTCGGTTCGTCAATATGAACTTCAACGCCGCGTTCCAGTCCATTTCCACGATGGCGGGAATCGATATCGTCCTTGCTCCGGATGTCTCGGGGAAGATTTCAAATCTCCAGGTGACGAAGAAATCGTGGCAGGACGTGCTGAAGCTAGTGTGCGATACGTATGATCTTACATGGACGATAGAAGACAAGTACGTCTATGTGCAGCGTTCGTCGGCGTTCCAGGAAAAGCAGAAAAAGTTGGCGGACAAGCTCGCTGCGGAAGCGAATAACGCACCGCTTGTACGGAAAAATTTCCAGGTGGAACATGCCAAGGCCGAGGAACTGGTCAAGGTTCTGGAATCGATGAAAACCTCGCGCGGCAAGATTACGACGGTGGAACGTACGAATTCGATTATCGTCTATGATACCGAAAAGAGCATCGAGCAGATGGAAAACGCGCTTGAAGAACTGGACGTCGAAACGCTCCAGATCATGATTACGGCGAAGCTGGTTGTCGTATCGAGCGATCTGGCTCGCGAACTGGGGGTTGACTGGACGGCGAAAATGGGTTCGACCGCTCTCACGCCGGGAACCGTGGGAACGCCTTCCGGCGGCGGATCGGGAACGCGTACAAGTGTTGCGATGAGTTCTCTCCCGGCAAACGGAACGTCGCCTTCGGTAAGCAATGCGACGACAGCCCTGACGGCGAGCGTTCTTGACAACAACGTCCAGGTGGCGATTGCGAACATCCTTTCGGACGCTTCGACGGAAGTGTTGGCCACTCCGCAAATTTCAACGATGGACAATGTGGAAGCGCAGATTTTTATGGGCGACCAGATTTCGATCCGCGTCATCGATGACGACGGGGAATCTTCGACGCAGCTCGTGGAAACGGGCATCAAGCTGGTGGTGACGCCGCACGTTTCTGGCGATAACCGTATCATGCTGGATCTTCATCCGCAGAACGATTCCTATAGCTACGACAACATGGGACAGGTCGTTATCAGCAAGCAGGAAGCGCAGACGAAAGTGGTGGTCGGTGACGGTGAGACGGTTGTCATCGGCGGCTTGACGCGGAACGAGCATCGGGAAACCGAATCCGGCATCCCGTTTCTGATGGACATTCCGGTTCTCGGAAACCTGTTTAAGTACACGAAGAAGACCGTGGCGAAGAGCGATCTGGTGATTTTTGTGACGCCGCGGATTGTGCACAATTACATCGGGAAGTTCCCGCTTTCCGAGCCTGCGAAGGTCAAGGCGGTTCCCGCGGAATCCGCGAAGCCGGTCGTTTCGGAAGTTCCTCAAAAGACGGCGGAACCTGAACAGCCCGAAGAAGCGGAAGCTGTCGCCGGGGAGAACACTCCGAGCGACTCCGCTTCAACCGAAGACGGCTGGGAAGAATAACTTTTTGAAATTTTGAATCGGGAAGCTGCCTTTTCGGTGGCTTCTTTTTTTTGCAGCAGGGAGCTGCATCGCTTTCTTTGGTTATACCTGGTCGTTCTGGCGCAGGATTTTTCCGCCGAGCTTTTCCATCTTGGCTTCGAAATTTTCGTAGCCGCGGTCGAGATGGTAGATGCGGCTGACATGCGTTTCGCCTTCGGCGACAAGTCCCGCGAGGACGAGAGCTGCCGCTGCGCGCAGGTCGGAGGCCATGACAGGGGCGCCTTGGAGCTTTTCCGTGCCCTTGATCGTCGCCGTATTGCCTTCGAGGGAAATATTCGCTCCGAGCCGGTTGAGTTCCGCGACGTGCTTGAAGCGGTCGAGGTACACGGTGTCCCGGATTTTGCTTTCTCCGGGGACTGTCGCGAGGACGGCCATCAGAGGGGCCTGCAGGTCGGTGGGAAATCCCGGATAGGGGGCGGTTTCGACATGAACGGGTTTTAAATCGCGGGAGGAAGCATCGACTTCGGCCCAGTCTTCTCCCGTGTGGACGATGCAGCCCATTTCTTCAAAGATGTCGAGCAGCGACTTGATGTGCTTCGGATTGCAATGCGTCGCCTTGACCTTTCCGCGGGTAATTGCCGCTCCGCATAGAAAGGAACCCGCTTCGATTCGGTCGGGGATGGTCTTGCTTATTCCCGGGTGCATTTTTTCAACGCCGTGGATGACGAGCGAACGCATCCCTTGGCCTTCGATGTTTGCGCCCATATCCCTGAGCAGGTCGATGAGGGAATCGATTTCCGGTTCGATGGAAGCATTTTCGAGAACGCTTGTCCCGCTAGCGAGCGTTGCCGCCATCAAAACGTTTACGGTCGCGCCGACGGATGAAATCGGGAACCGGAAATTTCCGCCGGGGAGCGGTCCGTTAGAAGTCGCTTCGACATACCCGTGGGTCACTTCGATTTTTGCGCCGAGAGCTTCGAGACCTTTGAGATGCAGATCGACGGGTCGCGGTCCCCAGGCGCATCCTCCGGGAAGGGAGACGCGGCAACGCCCGAATCTTGCGACGAGAGGTCCGAGTACATAGAAGCTCGCGCGCATGGTGCTGACGAGTTCGTAGGGAGCTTCGAGATGGTTCGCTCCGCGGGTGTCGATTTTGAATTCGTGCGCACCTCCGTCGATGCGACAGCCGATAACGCGGAGAACGTTTGACATGGTTTTCGTGTCGCGCAGATAGGGAACGCCTGTGATGGTCGTGGTTCCTTCGGCGAGCATTGCCGCTGTCATCGTCGCGAGTACCGCATTTTTTGCCCCGGAAATTTCAACTTCCCCGGAAAGAGGCTTTGCTAGCTGGGAGATAGAAAAATAGTCCATACAAATTAATCCTTGGAGGCGGAATCCTTGCCGCTAAAAATTTTCCGCGGGATGCGGACAACGCGTGTCCTTGCGAAGAAGTCATGCAGGGCGCGCTTTTGCGGGTCGATTAACGCGAGAATGTAGCCGATGCCGTAAAAAATCAAGGTCGCCTGGGTGAGCAGGCTAAAGAGATAACGGACAAGGGCGCCCGAAAGCCTGAGCGGGGATCCGTCCGCCCGTTCGATGCGAAGGCGCAGGAGAAGCTTCCCCGGCGTTGCGGAAAGGAATCCGTTAAAGCATACAAAGTAAAGAGTCTGGATGGCGAAGTACAGAAGGAACAGTTCCGTCATCCCCGGGATTGCCATCAGTTCGTCGCTGAGGTTTGCCGACAGCGGGTCTGCGGAATACTTTTCGACAAAAGCTCCGATTGCGGTCATGATGCTTCCCAGGTTTATCAGCGACAGCCTGTCGAGAATGTTCGCACCGAGTTCCCATAAGAGGGTGAGAAGAAAGTTGTCGAGGATGAGCGCCGCTCCGCGGATAAAGAAGCCCGCGTAGGATTTTGTTTCCTGCTTTGCGATGCGTTCCTTAAGGAGCGCTTCGACGGTTTCCTTCAGCTTCTGTTCGATTTCGGCGTTGGAATTTTGCGTAGCGGATTCCAAGGCTTCCTTGTAGGAAATCCAGCCGGAGAGACCTTTGTGCCAGACGAGCGTCGAATCGTTTATTTTTTCTTGCCGCTTCAGGGCTTGCAGATCCTCGAAGCTGAGCGGCCCTTGTCTGCGGTCGCCTTCTTGGATGCTTTCATCGATGTAAAACCAGTTCATAAGTCGCGCATAAATTTACAAAAAAGCTAACTTGTGCGCTATGAGTACATTTCAAATCGGCCAGCGTTATATCAGCGAACAGGAACCTGAACTCGGCGTCGGTAGAGTTCAAAATGTCGAATTCAAAAATGTGACGATTGAATTTCCCGCGGTGAAGCAGACCCGGATTTACCGGACGGTTTCGGCTCCGGTCAAGCGCTATCTCCTCGCGGTCGGGGAAAACGCGAAAAGCGAAAAGGGCGTTTCCTTTACGGTCGAGAATATCCGAATGGAAAATTCGCTTGCGATTTACCTGGGACGCGGCGGACGCGAGATGAAGGAGTCCGAACTTGTTCCCAAGGCGTCTCCGAGGGTTTCCGATATTTTTTCGCAGCTTATCCGTGGCGAGTGCGCGGACAACAAGGAATTTGTACGGCGAGAAAAGGCGAACGAGCTTTCGTGCGAGTGGCAGCGTTCGATGGTCCGCGGCATGATAGGTCCGCGAGTAAACCTGATTCCGCACCAGTATTATCTGTGCAAGCGTGCCTGCAGTTCCAGCGCGCTTCCGCGCCTGATGCTTTCGGACGAGGTAGGTCTCGGAAAGACTATCGAAGCGGGGATGATCTGGCATTCGCTTCACAGCACGGGGCGCATCGTTCGGACGCTGATTCTCGTCCCGGAATCCCTCAAGCATCAATGGATGACCGAGATGATGCGACGCTTCAACCATGTCTTTACGCTGGTCGATGAAGGCTTTGTGCGCAGCTTCCTCGAAAGCGGCGGCGGAAACGGTGAAATGGAAAACCCGTTCTGCCTGGTGAACGACGTGATTTGCACGGTGGAATTCGTGATGAGCCAGCCGGCGGTCATGCAGGACTTCTTGCGGGCGACATGGGACTTGACGATTGTCGATGAGGCGCACCATTTGGTCTGCGAAGACGATTTTACGAGCAAGGAATATCTGCTGGTGAATTCCATCACGACGCGGACAAAGGGCATCCTTCTCTTGACGGGGACGCCGCTCCAGCTGCAGCCCGAATCGCACTTTAACCGGCTTCGGATGCTCGACCCGGCTCGCTTTACGGACTATCAGGAATTTTTGAAGGACGAAGAATCCTACCGGAAAATTGTCCGGGACCTGTCGAAGCTTCCGATGGATTCCGACGAGCCGATTTCATGGGATGCCCTTTCCGAGGCGCTTCCGAAAAATTCCCCGATACGGGACTGGCTTTCGAAGGAAAATACGCACGAGATGACCGCTGGCGAATGGGTTCGCCGGATTGTCGATGCCCTGGGAACAGGTTCTGTCGTTTTCCGAAATACGCGGAGAAGTGTCGGTGGTTTTCCGAAGCGCGAGCTTTTCGCCGTCGAGCTAAAACCGAACGCGAAGTACAGAATGCTCGTGCAAAAGGCGAGCGACGCCGATCCGGATCATTCGTTCGATATCATGGTCGATGGGCTTTTGCGGACGAAGTACAAGGCGACGTGGGCCGACGACGAAAGAATCCCATGGCTTCTCGGCTTTTTGAAGGAACATCCCAAGGAAAAAATTCTCCTGATCTGCGAACATCCCGATGTGGTGAATGCGCTTTCTTCGGTGCTCTCCGAAAAGCTCGGAGCGAACAGCCTGGTAACCTTTACCGAGGATATGTCGATTCTTATGAGGGACCGCGCTGCGGCGAGCTTTGCCGATGACCGCGGCCCGATGCTGATGGTCGCTTCGGAAATCGGGTCGGAAGGGAGAAATTTCCAGTTTAGCCATAACCTGGTCCTTTTCGATTTGCCGCTCGACGCGGCTCTTGTGGAGCAGCGCATCGGACGCCTGGACAGAATCGGGCAGACGGAGACGATTCGGATTCACGTTCCTTACGTCAAGGGCAGCGCCCAGGAAGTGATTTTCCACTGGTATCACGAAGGGCTCGGCGCTTTCGGCGCGCCTCTCATGAGCGGGGGAGAACTCTTCCTGAAATATACGGAGACGCTGATCGCGGCGATGGCGGACCCGAAACATAAACTGTCCGAATTTATGGCGGAGACGATTCCCCAGGTGCAGAAGGACAGCGAGTCGCTCCGAAAAAATATCGAGAAGGGACGCGACAAGCTTTTGGAATTCAATTCGCGCGATCCGCTTGCTTCGAAGAAAATCACGGACGAAATTCGGAAAATCGATGCGGATACCCGCCTGAAAGACTTGATGATCGATACGCTTCTCGCTTCGGGAGTGGAAGTGGAAAACGGCTATGTCCCGACAAGCCTCGTTTTCCGCGCGGGTTCGCAGGTGGAAGCCGGTGCGATTCCGGGGCTTCCTTCGCGCTCGACGCTAGCGATAACTCTTTCCGCTTCGGACGGCGAAGAGGAAAAGGCGGCGGACGGTGCGGGAGAACTCACGGGAACCTTTGATCGGACCGTTGCGATGTCGCACGACGAGATTTCCTTCCTGAGTTTTGAACATCCGCTTGCCCAGGGCGTTCTGGATCTCGCGACCGCTTCGGGAAAGGGGCTTACCGCTTGCGTCATCTGGGACGATGCCGGTTCCAAAGATTTGATCATGCAATACAACTTCATCATCGAGCCTTCCGTGCCGGCGGCTTGGGGACTTGCCGATATTGCGGGTCCCGAAGTTGTCCGTGTGCTCATCGATGCGAACGGTAACGACTGTTCCGACAGGCTTTCCAAGATGGATGCCGGGAAAATGCGCAACGCGAATGTTCCCCAGAAGGTTCCCGTGGTGACGGAGAAGCTCCGCTATTTTGCGAGTACGGGACATGCGCTAGCCAAGAGAATCGCCCAGCAGAAGATGGAACGCTTTGCCGGGGAATCCGCGGCGAAGGTCGAGGAGCGCGCGGAGCGGGAATACCAGCGGATGAACCATCTGATGTCCATTCGCGGCAAGGCGCAGAACAGCCCGCTTTTGGACCTCCTTCGGAAGAACGTCGGAATTTACAGGAAGGCTGCCTTGAATCCGCAGATTCGCTTGGATTCTATCCGGCTTCTCGTATGTCGCTAAAGTGAATTTGTAGGTAAAGAAATGAGTGATTTACGCAAAAATATCCTGGGCGAAGCGAAGCGTATCGTCATTAAAATCGGTTCGCGCATTCTGGTGGATTCCGTGAAAGGTGGAGTCCGGGCGGATTACATCGGGAAGCTTGCGCATTCCGTGGCGAAACTTGTGGTAGGCGGCAAGGAAGTTATCGTCGTGACGAGTGGCGCCGTGGGAACGGGAATGGCGATTCTCGGATACCGCGAAAAACCGAAAGTCCTCGCCGAAAAGCAGGCCTGCGCCGCGGTCGGCCAAATCGACCTGATGCACGTTTATCGGGAAAAGTTTCTCGCCGAGAACCTTTCCGTGGGGCAGATCTTGCTCTCTGCGGACGATTTCCGCGACAGGACGCGCTACAAGAATCTGCAGAACACGCTGCACACGATGATTGATAAGGGAATCGTTCCCCTGATCAACGAAAACGATTCGCTGGCTGTCAAGGAGCTGAACGCGATTGGCGATAACGACAAGCTTTCGAGCGATGTCGCCTTGTTCTTTGACGCGGATCTGCTCCTCATCTTTACGGACGAGGACGGGCTTTTTGACGACAACCCGAAGAAAAATCCGAAAGCGCGCCTTTTGCGCTTTGTTCCCGAAATCACTTCGGAAATCATGGCTCTCACGGGAAAGCCCGGAGAGTCCGGTTCCGCGGTAAGCACAGGCGGAATGCGGTCAAAGGTGGAATCTATCCGGGCGGTGGTGAAGAGCGGATGCAACGCGTTCCTTGCGAACGGTTCAAAGGTCCTGCCCGATGAAATCGTCTTTGGCGATGCGGTCGGGACGCTCTTTATCGGCAGCCACAAGAAACTGGGAAGTCGCAAGCGTTGGCTTTCCTTTGTGAGTTCTCCGAGCGGAAGCGTCGTCGTCGATGCGGGCTGCGTCCTTGCGCTCAGAAAAAAACATTCGAGCCTTCTCCCCGTCGGCGTTGTCTCTATCCGCAGGCATTTTTCCGAGGGCGATCTGATCGAGGTCCTTTCGGAATCCGGGGAAAAGGTCGCGCGGGGAATCGCCCAGATGGACAGTGCGAACTTAAAGCTCGTGCTGCATGAGAAAACTTCCGGGGTCCGCTCCAAGCTCGGAAAAAACGTGCCGGAAGAAGTCATCCACAAGAACAACCTGGTCGTCTTTTAAATTCAGCCGCGCGGGTGCGCTTTCTTGAAGCATTCCTTGAGGCGTTCCGCGGTGACGTGCGTATAGACCTGTGTCGTGGCGAGGCTCGAATGTCCGAGCATTTCCTTGACGCTCATCAGGTCCGCTCCGTTTTCGAGAAGATGCGTAGCAAAACTGTGCCGTAAAATATGCGGGCTTGCCTTTCCTTCCCAGCCGAGGCTTCGCAAAAGTCCGTGGATGTCGCGCCTTAAGGTTCGTACGTCGTGGGCATTTCTGTTTTCGTTCAGAAATACCGGGGAAGTCGCTGTAGGCATTCGCCCTTCGTCTATCAGCTTCGACTTGTATTCTTCGAACCATTTGACGGCATCGTGCGTCAGCGGCACGATCCGCTCCTTTTTCCCCTTGCCGAAAATGCGGACGGAACGGTTTGAAAAATCCAGGCGCAGCCAGGTGAGGCTCTGGCATTCCGAAATGCGGAGTCCCGAACCGTAGATGAGTTCGAGAAGCACGCGGGCGCGGACCATCGGAAGCGTCGGGGAGGAAATTTCCGGGAACCTGTCTTCGGAAAGCTCCTTTTGCGACAAGAAGGAAACGAGCCTTTTGGGGCGCTTGAGCATGGGAACGGTTTCCGCGGGATTGCGCTCGACAAGATGGCTCCGCACGAGATAGTGCCCGAAGCTTTTCAGGCAGGCGAGATGCAGGTCGATGCTCGAAACCTGCAACAGTTCTTCCTTTCGCATTTTCCAGATGAACGCGCGGATGCTTTCCTGCGTGAAATTTTTAAGGTCCGGTTTCGAGGGAAAGCTTTGCAGATACTTGGTGAGGGATTCGCGGTATGTCCTCACCGTACATTCGGAAAAACGCCGCTCCTTCGCGATATAGTCCAGAAATTTTTCGATATGTTCCGCAAGAAGAGCCATCTTCCTAAATCTACAAGTTTTTGCGAAGTTCGGTCGCTTAAAAAATTTTATCTTGTGCTAAAATGCTTCGCTGGATTTTGAAAAGCCTTCCCGTTTTGTTTTGTGCGCTTGCCGCTTCAGAGGCGCTTGCCGCAGAGCGTGTCGTCGGGGCGAACGCGACGCTCGATATCAATGCCGGCGCGAGGTCCGCTGCGCTGGGTGGCGCTTCGATTTCCCTCGATAGAGATTTGCTTTCGCTTACGTCGAATCCCGAACAGCTTGCGAAGGCAAGGAATTCCTGGGTTGCGTTCAGCCATGTCGCCTATTATGAAGGAACGCAATACGATTACGGAGCGGTCCAGTTTCCTCTGGGCGATTTGGGCGGACTGGGAATTGTCTTTTCCCGTTTCGGTTCGAACGATATTCCGCGGATAGCCGAAGGCGACCCGATTCCCGACGGTGAAAGCTACTCGACCTTTTCGATTGCGGACTATGTCTTGACGCTCGCCTGGGGACGGCATTTCTGGGATGGACGCCTGGATGTCGGGGTGGGATTTCACGGGCTTTACCGCGAGCTGGACCAGAGCGGATGGGGGTTTCGGGGCGATGCCGGAGTCCGCTTTCACGCTTTTGAATGGCTCTCCGTTTCGTCGTTCTTAAAAGGATGGACATCGTCGGCAGTCACGTGGGAAGAGGGAACGGTGGAATACAGTTCGCCGGAATGGTATCTCGGATTGGGCGTTTCCCATCCCGTCTCCTATTTTTACGGGACGGTTTCCGCTTTTTGGCAAAGCGCGGGAATCCTTCACCGGGAAAATCGCGACGAGGACTGGAACGGTGATGTCCGCGGGGGAAGGTTCTGGGAACATCCGGTCGATTGGCTTGGCGGCGGACGCGCAGGTGTCGAGTTCTCCTTTGATTTTGGACTTTCGATTCGCGCTGGTCTTGCCAGCCTCTCGGAACTTGAAAGCTGGACCGCTGGCGCAGGATTTGCCCTTTCGAATTGGCTCCGCATCGATTATGCGTTTGAATCGCATCCGACCCTTTCGGCGGTGCACCGTGTAAGCCTTGAAATCAGCCCGGGCCTCTTTCTCTATCCCGAAAAGAAACCGAAAGCCAAAGCGCAGCCGGAGATGGCTCGGGAAGAACTTCCAAAGAGTTCCGTCTCCGAGATGGAACCCGAAATTGCGGAACCGGAAGAAGAGGAAGAAAGTTCCGGGGGAACTTATTGGGAAGAATAGAATTATATTATGCCTATGAGTGAATTAAGCAATTACCGTGCGGTCGGTCTTTTTGATCTGCTTTCCGCTCCGATTACTCCGATCGGGGCTTTTGACGCGGAACAGTTCAAGAAAGATGTCCGGCCTTTGCTCGACAAGGGTTCGACTTTTGTCGCGGTCGATTTGACCGGACTGGATTTTTTGTACAGCGACGCTTGCAGCGCATTCAACCAGGTTCGGGAAGAGCTTTCCGAAAAAAAAGGCGCTTTCGCGCTTCTGACGGATAACGATATCGTGGTGGACTGCATCCGGAAAGCGGGCCTCGACAAATCCCTTTTAGTCTTTCGGAAGGAAGCGGACATGATGGCCTTTTCGATGAAGGAAGATTCGAAAAAGGAAAATCTGGCAAGCGAAGCGGAAAACGAAAAACAGCCGACGCTCGGAACTGCCAATGCCGCGCACCGGCGAGTGACAGGGCGTTTCACCAAGAGCTTTAACGCCATCCGCAAGGATTCGACACCTCTCAAGGGCGGGCTTTCCGACCCGTTCAAGGACGAGGGACGCTCGAAAAAATCCTGGCTCTGGATGGTTATTGCGTTGCTTGTCGCTGCAGGGGTTGTCGCCTTTTTCACCTTGCAGTGATGGAACCCTTTCGAGAATACAAGACGCAAAAAGCGAGCTGGAAACCGAGGCGGCGGATTCCCATCGGTCGGAGTCTGCTCGTTCTCTTGCTTGTTTATGCGGTCTATGCGAGCGGGGCGGTGCAAAAGGCTATTCGCTATGTGGAAAAGGTTCGTGAATTTTCGGAAGAGGAACCGAAAACGTTTTCCGGGCCTTGGCGCGAAGCCTGTGCGGCTTTTGACGGAAACGCTTTTGTCTTGGAGCGGGGATCGCTTGTCCAGTGCTCCTGGACGCTTAAAAGCGCAGACCGCGTTGCCGCCTTGCCGGACAAGGCCGTTCTCCGTTATGCGGCGAGCGGTGTTCAAAAAAAGTTTCCGCTTTGCGTGCATTGGATTGCGGATTCGCTGGAATTTGGAAAGCCGAAAGTCTTGGGCGTGCAGTCCGATTCGTCCGTGTCTTGGTTTTTCCATCTGATGCTTGCCGACTCTTCGTTTGCCTGGGTTCGCTTTGACGGTTGCCGTTTTCCGGGAGCGTGTCCGCGCAATCCGCTTCAGGGGGCGGCGCTTTCGATTGCCGCGGATTTTGACTTTGCCGGACGGGAAAACTTGCTTCTGAAAGATCTGTTCATGGGAATCGGGGAAGCTCCGGTCTATCCTATCTTGCCGGCGGAGGTGGTCTCGGTCTTTAAGGATTCGAGCGGTTACGGGCTTCTCTTGAATCATGGAGGAAACCTCTTTTCGCGGGTGTCGGAACTTTTCCGGCTTTCGCCGGGCATTCGGAAAGGCGTGAAAGTTTCGGTGAACGAACCCTTGGGACGTCTCGCGCCGAGCGACAGCGCGGTCTTTTTTCTGGAAGTTCTGCGCAACGGTCGCTTTGTCCGCTGGAATGATTTTTTGAAAGGTTCGTATGTGGCGGATTTGCAGGATGTCGAACGTTTCCGCCGGGAACTGGGGCTTTGATATGCGGAAACTTCTCTTGCTTTTGCCGTGGATTTTTTTCGCCTGTGCCGAATCGGATGACGGGCCGATTCCGATTTATCCGGATGGTTTTCCTGTCGGCGGCTATGGCTACGTACTTCATGCGCAGCTGGATTCCGGGCATCGCTTCCATATCTATGGCGATACGCTTGAACTTTCGCTCGACAGCATGTGGACTTTTGGAAACTGCTTCTTGAAGGATATCGAGCTTTATGAAGTCTATGCGGAGGATTCCGTTCTGACTCTTTCGGTGAAGCTCGCGCTGGGAAACACCGGGATTACCGATTGCCCGCAGCCGCTTTTTCGACCGGATACGGTTCTGAAAATCCCGTTTACCGACAGGTGGGAGCGCATCCGCGAGATTCGCGTGGAAGGAAATGCGCACAACGACTTTTTCACAGAGTCCCCGGATACGGTTTCCCTTGCGGCGACACTCGCGTTGAAGGATTCCATCTGGATTCGCCGGGGAAGCTTTCTTGCGGAAAGCGTTTCCGTCTATCTCGATTCCGCATTTGGCGATCCTTACCGGTTGCCGCGTCGCACGCCGAACGATTCGGCGGGAATTCTCGCTCGGGTGGATTCCGTCGATGTGGATACTTTCGCCTACCGCCTGATGGAATCCGTCTGCGTGGAAATTCACGATTCGTGCAAAACCGTTCCCGATACGCTCTGGCTTTCACGATGGTCAAGCGATACGAATCTTGTTGCGGTCCGAAAAGTCTGCAAGGACGATTCTCTCGTTTTTTGCCTTTCTTCGAACTGGAAAAACGATTCGACCGCGCTGAGCGATTCCGTCTATGAGTTTTTGGATACGACCTGGTATTCGACGTTTTTCTATGCGGAAAAGATTCCGAAGTGTTCCGGCATGGACCATGGGGACTTTTCGGGTCGGGCCGTTTCCGGTCGTTACTTTGTGACAAACCATACGCTTTTTGTTCCCGCGGCGGATGAAGCTTCCTGCGGACCCGCGGCGAATTCGGAATGGTTCTTTTTGAACTTGAACTCCGGCGAGGAAGTTCTGGACTCTGCGTTTGCGGATACGCTTCTGCAGGCTTGGAAAGACGCTTCCGTCGGATTTGACGAGGAAAAAAATGAATAAAAAAATCCCTCTTCTGATTACGATGGGCGACCCGAACGGAGTGGGCCCGGAAATTTCGATCAAAGCCTATCTGAAGGCCAGTCGAAAAATCAAGACTCCGATGGCGATTGTCGGCGATTTGCCCGTCTTGGAACAGGCTGCGAAATTGCTGAAAGTCAAGAAGCGCCTCGTTCTTGCCGATTCCCCGGAAGCGGTCGCGGAAGCCGCGAAGCAGGGAATCCCCGTTATCGACGGTGGCGTGCATTTTGAAGAAAAGGTGCAGCCGGGAAAGATTACGAAGGAAGCCGGGCGGGCGAGCATCGGATGGGTGCGCACGGCGACGGCTCTTTGCCTTTTGAAACGCGCCCGGGCAATCGTGACCGCTCCGCTTTGCAAGGAAGCTGTCGAAAAGACCGTCTCGGAATTCCAGGGACATACGGAATTCATCGGCGAAATGTGCGGGGATCCGCACCCCGTCCTGTGCCTAGTACACGGAAAATGGGTCGTGGCGCATGTGAGCACGCACGTTTCCCTGCGGGATGCCTGTGATCTGGTCAAGCGGGAACGCATCGAAAAGGTCGCAGTCCTCCTGAACGGTTTTCTCAAGAAATATCGCAAGCTGGCCTCTCCGAAGATCGGCGTTGCCGGTCTCAATCCCCATGCGGGCGAGGGCGGGCTTTTTGGCCTGGAGGAGATAAACGAAATCGCTCCGACGGTAAAGCTTCTCCGCAAAAAGAAAATTCGCGCCGAGGGGCCGCTCCCCGGGGATGTCGTCTTTCCGCAGCTTCGGGCGGGAACCTTTGACGGCGTTATCGCGATGTACCATGACCAGGGGCACGTGGTGACCAAGACGATGCTCTTTGACTTGGGAAGGAAAAGGAAAACTTGCGGTGTCAATACGACGCTCGGACTTCCCGTGGTGCGGACGAGCGTTGACCATGGAACGGGCTTCGATATCGCGTGGAAGGGAGTTGCGGACGAACATTCCCTCATCGATGCGCTGGAACTGGCGGATGTTTTGACGAGGAATGCGAAATGATCGAATACAGCTTTTCGGAAGAAATCGCCGAAGCGGATCGCCCGATTATTTTGGAATCCTCGCTTTTTAAAAACTGGCTTTCGCGGACGGAAAAAAAGTTCGTCATCTCGAAAATCCATTTTTCGTCGGTCGATTTCCGCTTTAACAGTCACGCTCCGCTGTTCATCAAGCTCACGGCGACAGCGACACTTCCCGACGGGAAGCCCGTGCACGGGATCGTCCTTGTGCGGGGTGATGCCGTCGGCGTCCTGGTCGTGCTGCGTGCGGAAGAAAAGCCTTATCTTTTACTCGTGCGCCAGCCGCGCTTTGCCATCTCGGAACCGGAATCGCTCGAAATGCCTGCGGGAATTCTCGACTGGTCCTCGGATTTTCGAAAGGTCGCTCTCTCCGAACTGAAGGAAGAAGCGATGATCGAAGCCAAGGACGAAGAGCTGATCGACCTCACCGGGTTTTACACCGCGGGAAAATTGGACGGACATGCCGGGAGCTGCGGGCTTCTGGACGAGCGCATTCGTCTGTATGCAATCGAAAGGACTGTCTCGCTCGACGAGTTGCACCGCCTAGACGGTCGGAACCAGGAATATACGAATGAAAACGAATGGATAAGGACCGTTGTGCTGCCGTATGAAGAAGCCGGGAAAATGTTCATCGACAGCAAAAACCTGGTCGCGATGTTTCTGTATGAACGTTATTTGGCGTCGCAGGGCAGGCGCTTGTAAGCGCAAAGCGACCTGAATCCGTTTCCGCTTCGGCCCGGACATATCGAAAGCCTTGGAGGGGAATCCGGCAGGTCGCTTCGAATTCGGAAATTCTTTCGGGTGAAATTTCGAGCGGGCGTTCGTGCTTGTTCGAAATGTCTTGTGCGAAAACGTTGAAGCTTTTGAGCGCTCCGAAATCCTCCGAGCTTTTAAAATGGAACAGGACGTTTTCCCCATCGCTATCCCACCAGAGCGCAGGTCCGTCGGTGACATATAGGTTCGCGTTTTGGAAGGCTTTCAAGGCGTTTTCGCCTTGGATGACGGTTCGGACATAGCCGAAGACGTGGGCGCGGGACCGCTTGAGCCTTAAGAGGGGAATCTTGACGCCCGTGTATTCGTTGAGATCTCCGTGCGCATCGTTTCCGCCGAGCGGTAGCAGAAAGTTTCCCCGTTCGAGTTCCGAAATCCAGAATTTCCGCCCGAGTTCAAATCCCTTGTCGCGCGAGCCGTTCCAGAATTCCAGCCCGCGAATCGGATTCTCGCTTTCTTTTTGCAGGTCCGCCGCATTCCAATCGCCCCGGTTGAAGATAAAACGTTCGATCCTTCCCATCGTTTCCTTGGGATGCGCCGCAAAGCAGGGAAGCTCGGTTTTCGAAACGATTTGCGGAATGGAAAGGGTCGGACTGTTCCTGAGCCAGTTGCGTCCGCAGTCGCCTTCGCCGGGAATGTATTCCGGATGCCCGGGCAGAAGCAGGTGGACGTTTTTTCCTTGCGCGTTTCCTGCGGAAATTTCTTCGCCTGCGATCATCTGCGGATATTTCGGCAACTCGGAAATTTCCTTTCGGAGCGCCTCGTAGCGGGCTTTGGCGTCGGCCCGGACCATGTAATCGTCTTTTTCGAAAGCGAAGTCGTAGGAATGGTCGGTGCAAAAGACGAAATCCAATCCGATGGCTTTTGCCGCTTGCTGCAAGACGGCGGGGGATGCGCCGAATTCGACCGGGTCCGCGGAATAATATGTGTGCGCGTGGACGTCGCCCACGATAAAGCCTTTCGGCTTGGGAATATTCTCTTTCAAGACGCGAATGCGGAGCGGCGACTTTCTTAATCCGGTCAGGTTGAACCGCCGGATGCGCTTTTTCCTTTTTCCGATGGAAACTTCGACCGCGGCTTTGACTTTATAGTTTCCGGGCGGGAGCTTTCCGCAATCGATCGGGATAAAGCAAAAAGGCTCTGCGATTTTTTGCCGGAGCTTCAGGACTTTTTTTATATAGAAACCACCGTCGGTAAAATAGAAATCGCCGTCGGTAAACGTGACGTCAAAGGATTCCAGGGTGACGGGAAAGCGGTTCGCTTCGCGGACGACGATGAATAGCGTGATGTTTTCCCCCGGAACAATCTGGAAAGGCGCATCGATGATGATTTCCGGTTCCTTTCGGTAGAGAAGCGACCACGGAAGCTTGAATTTATAATGCATTTCCGCATAATCGGGCGAAAAAATCATTCTTTTGTCCGATTGATGACGCCCAGGCTGAAACGGAATTGCAGCTGGAGTCCGCCCAGGTCCCACTTGGCCTTGTCGGTATCGCTGTCGGGGACGACTTTTGAAAAAGGCTCGTCGGCGCGGACGATGATTCTCGAATATCCGATGTCCCCGTAGATGTGGATGTTCTTCCAGCTGGTGACTAGATAGCCGAGGCTTATTCCGAAACCGTTTCCGAGGAGGGATTCCTTGGCGTCGAGATATCCCCAGCTCGAATAGATTTCCGTTCCGGGAAGCATCCAGTACCAGCGAAGCGACACGCTGAAAAGGCTCGCGTTCGAAATGGAAATCAGGTTCTCCGGGATGGCGATGCGATATTCCAGATAGAGCGGAAATCCCTGGAGCGTGTAGCTGTAGTTGTGAATCTTGTCCCTTCGGTCGGTGACGACGACTGATTCGTTGTCGTAGATGTAGCCGAATCCCGCACTGACGAAATGCCCGCTTCTCCACTGGATTTGCAACCCCGCGGTAATCGGGAAGCAGAAGTTCACCTTCTGGAAGTCCTGCTTGGAAACGTAGCTGCTTTCGGCTTCGGTCAGAGCTTGCCCTCGGAAGTGTTGATAAGCTGTATCGACTGCGGCCTGGAACTTGTCGCGGCTGTCAAAGCTCAGAAACGAAATGGACGGCTGGATGAAAAAGGAGAGAATGCTCCGGTCTTCGGTTCCTGGCGAGAGGTTTCGAGAGTCCGGAAGTCCTGTTTCCGCTGCGAAGGCACAGGCGCAAAGCGCGGCAAATGCGAGGAGGAGACGCTTCAAGCCTATTCCTCGTCCTCGTCGTCGGGATGCGCTTCCGCTTCGTCCCGGGCCTCTTCCTTGGCGAGGAGCTTTTCCTTCTGCTCCTTTTCGATGCGCTTCTGGAATTTTTTCTCTAAGCGGCTGATGTAGCTTTCCTGGGACTTGACGGATTCGATGCGCTTCTGGATGCTGTCGGGGACGGTGTTTTTGTAATTATCCAGATAGAATCTCGCCGTTTCGAACTGGTCGAGTTCCGCGTAGCTTTGGACCAGAAGTACGAGGGCCTCGGGGCGGCGCTTGCTCTTCGGGTAGAGATCCAGGAATTCCTTCATGTAGATGGCGGTGGATTGCGGATGCCCGAGCTTGTGGTAAAGCTTTCCTGTGCGGTAGTCGCGTTCCGCCCGGCGCTCGAGGAGAAGGTTCAGGTAGTAATTTACGGAATCGGTGAGCGGGGATTCCGGATAGTTCGAGGCGAACTTTTCGAAGTCGCGCATGGCGAGCGTCGTATTGGTTTCGTCGCGGTCGATGTTGTATTCGATGTTGAACGCGGCAACCGCTTTTCGGAATTCGGCGGTTTCGACAAAGGGGGAGCTTGGAAAGTTGTTCGCGAAGCTGCCGTATTCGCCGCGGGCTTCGAGCCATTCTTCCAGGTTGAAGTAGCTTTCCGCAAGGAGGAACTGCGTCTGTTCCATGTATCCCGTTCCGATGCACAGGTTCAGGATTTCTTCGAGCGGTCCTTTGACCCGGCTGTAATGCCCGGCCTGGAATTCCTTGTCGGCTGCGTCGAAGCGGTTCTTGCACATCTGGGTTCTGTCTCCGCCGCCTTCGCTCGAAGAACACGCGGAAAGCAGAATCGCGGAGAGGGCTAGGATGGCAAAAATCGGAAAGTGTTTGTTTGTGCGCATTGGTCCGTCTTGGCTGTGATGGAACATTTTCAAGTTGCTAAATTAGCAAAAAACAAATTCAGAAAATGTCTATGACTCTTGTGCGGTATGTGCTGAAGGAACATGTTGCGCCCTTTTTCCTGGCGCTGTTTGTCATCACGTTCCTGTTTGTCGTGGATTTTCTGGTCATGATTCTCGACAATGTCCTGTCGAAAGGACTTCCCGCCTCGACCGTCCTTGAAATTTTTCTGCTGAACATCGCCTGGATGCTTTCCCTCTCGATTCCGATGGCGGTTCTCGTCGCGTGCCTCATGGCTTTCGGAAGGCTTTCGGGGGACCAGGAAATTACGGCGATGAAGGCTGCGGGAGTTTCTCCATTGTCGATTATGCGCCCGGTGCTTCTCGTCGGCGTCCTGATTGCGGAACTGCTGATCCTTTTTAACAATTGGGTCTTGCCTGAAGCGAACCACAGGTCCGTGGAACTGATGAGCGCTGTTTCGCGCAAGAAGCCTCACGCCTTTATCGACGCGGGAAAGCTGACGACGCAGTTTCCCGGAGTGCAACTTTGGGTGGAACGCATCGACCCTTCGACGGGAACGCTTTACGGAATCCAGATTTTCGAGACGGAGGGAAAGGGTCCGCCGCGAATCGTCATGGCGGACAGCGCGACGATGGATTATGCGGACAACGGTGCGACGCTGATGCTCCGGCTCAAGAGCGGGGAGAACCATATCGCGGACAAGGATGACCCGGCGAACTATTTCCGCATCCGTTTTTCGTCGGAGGATTTTGCCGTAAAAAACGTGAACGACCGCCTGGAACGCCGCAATCGCAAGTATCGCAGCGACCGCGAAATGCCTGTCGAGATGATGCTCGAAGTCATCGAGGAAGCGAAGAAGAATGAAGCGAGGATTATCGAGGAAAGCCGGGGGACGCTTTTCCCCGATCTGTCGAAGCTTCGGGAATACGCTTTGGGCGATTCGATTCTTCCCAAGGATTTTTCGCGGGAGTTGCCGTCGGATTCGCTTCGCCATGTCCGGGCCTTGCGGGATGTTTCGGTCGCGGAACGCACGCGGTCGCGCATCGTACATCGGACCACGGAGCGGGTCCTGAACGAGAAAAAACGCCAGGCGCAGTACTGGGTCGAAGTGCACAAGAAGTTCAGTACGAGCGTCGCCTGCATCGTTTTCGTGCTGATCGGTGCGCCGCTCGGGATCATGGCCCGTAAGGGCGGAATCGGAACGGGAATCATCTACAGCATCGCGTTCTTCGTGCTCTACTGGGTCTGCCTTATCGGCGGCGAAAATTTGGCGGACAGGCTTATCGTCTCCCCGGTTATCGCTATGTGGATTTCGAATGTCATCATCGGCGCGTTCGGCATATTCCTCACATGGAAGATGTATCTCGACCGCTATTCGGGAACGACGCCCGCTTCGCGGGTGAAGCATTTCTTCGGAAAAATTTTCCGTCGCTTCAAGAGGCGCGCTTCGGAGGAAAACGCAACATGAAGTTTTCCCGCTACCTGGTGCTCCATTTTTTGAAGATGTTCCTGCTCGTGCTTCTCGGCGCGGTCTTCATGTTCATCGTCATCGATTTCGTCGGAAACATCCGTACGTGGCTCGCTCGGGATCTCCTGGATGCGAAAGCCTATTACATCGCCTATCTCCCTTATATCGTCTATCTGGTTACGCCTGTCGCGCTTTTCATAGGCGTTGTCGCTTCGGTAGGGAACATGTCGCGGCACTTGGAAATCATGGCAATCCAGCAGTCGGGAAGAAGCCCGTTCCACGCCCTCGTCCCCGTCTTTTTTGTCGGTGCAATCGTCACGGTGTTTTCGTTTTACCTGGATGCGAAAATTTTACCGGACGCAAACCACAGCCGCTACAAGATCATGGAGCCGATGTCGCAGCAGCGCAAGGATCCGCGGATTCGGGACAAGCGTGACTTTGTGTACATTTCCGGTGACAAGACCAGCTGGTTTATGCGCTCGTATAGCGGGGCGAGCAAGATGGGACGGGACGTTGTTCTTTTGGTTTTCCGCGACGGCGATCTGTATGAACGCTTCGATGCGCGGAGGCTCCGCTGGGTGGAACCCGACACGGTTTTCGCGGAGGCGGAAGGGACGGAAAAAGAGGAAAAGTCCGGGAGGAGGCAAGCGAGAAAACTGGATTTGAACGAAGAGCCGGAAAAGCCCGAAGCGTCCCGGGATTCGGGGAAGAGTTCGCCGAGAATCATCGAATCCGTCGAACCGGGCTATTGGCGCTTTGAAGACGGCTACGAGCGGACATTTCTGAAAGACGGAACGGTCGAAACTAGACATTTTGTGCGGGAAAGCCTCAAGGGGAAAACCTCGCTTTTGCCGGAGGACTTTTTGGACGAACGCCAGCGCGGCGACGAAATGGATGCGAAGACAATCCTGCGGAAAATCGAGGTGCAGAAACGGTCCGGCGAAAATACGAGCAAGCTGGAAACAGCCTACTATTTCAAGTTTTCCGGGTCGATGATGAACTTCATCGTTCTGCTTATCGGTGCGGCCCTCGCTCACCGCTTTAACCGGAACGGAGGGCTTTCCCAGAAATTCGGGCTTGGGATTCTGCTCGTGTTTAGCTATTATGTAGTAATACGGATTGGGCTGAAGATGGGAGAGAACGGTGCGCTTTATCCTGTCCTCGGAGCTTGGATCGGACACATTGTTTTTGCAGTGGTCGCTTTTTGGGTGCTGTATCGCTCTTTCCGGCTGTAATTCTCGGGTGGATGCATGTCAAGTATTTTGTTCGCTGTCTTTGGCTTTCTGGTCGGTCTCTCGTTTCGGGGAGGCGTTTTTCTGCTTGCGATTCCGTTTGCGCTGGTTTCCCTGGTACTCGCTTGGCTGAACCGTCCGGAGCCTTCCGATTCGTCCGACAAGTCTTCGTCGGGGGCGATTCCTGTATTGCGTTCGGGTCGCACGACCGATATGACCGCTTTCGGAAAAATCTTACGTCCGGCGATGACGCAGACCGGGCCGATTCTTGCCGCAAAGGATATGTTCAACGCCTATCCCGGAGACGGCGACGCTTCGTTTGACAAGCTGAACGGAAATGAAATCTGGACGAAGCTCGAACGCGACCTGGATTCCGTCTATGCGTCATCCCTCAAGGCTCTGCTCCATTTGTTTCCCAAGGCGCATTCGGTCCTTTTGCTCCTGAAGTCGGATCGAAAGTTTTTTATGGTCCGGGCTTTTGCGTCCGAAGCGGAAAACGAAATCAACCGGAGCGCCCTGATTGCGGACGGTTCGGGTGTCATCGGCCAGCTTGCCGGTCGGGAATTCAGCCGGATTCTGGAAGGCGACCTTCCGAACGGGAAGAGCCTCGGCTATTACGCGGTGAATGTCGCGGTCCATTCGGTGGCGGGCGTCCCGATTTTCAACGAGAAGAAGGAACGGGTCGGTGCGCTGGTCGTCGATTCCCTGGAGCGCAACGCCTTTCTTTCGGATCAGATTTCTTCGCTCGAAAGCTTTGCCGCGCTTTTCTACATGCTCACGTACAAGAGTTACACGTCGGCGGCGAACTACCGCGAGAAGAAGAAGTTCTACGAACTTTCCGCCTACCAGCAACGCTTTTTCAAAACGACTCTTCTCCGCGACACTTACAAGGAAATTTTCGAATACGTGAGCCAGAACTTTAGCGCGGAACGGATTATGATTCTGGTCTTTCACCCGGAAAAGGAAGAGGGGACGGTCGCCTTTTGCCGCGGCGAGGACGAGGACATTTTCGAGGGCATGAAATTTTCCCTGTCGGACAAGGGAATTCTCCCGCTGGCGATGATGCAGCACTGCGCCATGGAACGCGTTTTCAATGGACGCTCGGAATATGTCCCGCGCATTACCGATCAGGAACCGAGGAACAATTCGCTCCGCTACCTGTTTGTGCAGCCCAGCTCCATGACGATGCACAACGCGGCGCTCAACGAGCCTTCCGAAATAGCCATCTGCCTGGAACGCCGGTATGCGCAGCATTTCGACCAGCTCGAAAAGGACCTGCTCCGCTTTATGGTGAACATCGCCTACTTCGCCTACCAGCGCGGGATGCAGTTTGAACACGAACAGTTCGAAATCTATCACGATGCGCTCACCGGGCTTCTGAACCGCCGCACGATCGACGAGGAGATAGTCAAGCTCGACAAGTCCCGGGGCGAAAAGAACATCGGCGTGATGATGATGGATATCGACCATTTCAAGCATATCAACGACACTTACGGACACCAGGCGGGAGATGCCGTTCTCAAGGAAATCGCTTCGCGGATTTCGTCGGTTGCCGCGGTAGGCAATAATCTGCTTGCGCGTTACGGCGGCGAGGAATTTTTCGTGGCGATACCGGATGCGACGGAGGATCCGCTGATGGCCGTTGCGGAGAACATCCGTCTTGCGGTATCTTCGGCACCTTTTGACATTCACCAGGGCGCGCCTATCGATGTTTCGGTCAGTATCGGATGCTTCCTTGTGACGGAGGAGTTCCAGGGGGAGATGTCCCGGGCGGTCCAGTATGCGGACGACGCTCTTTACAGCGCCAAGGAAAACGGGAGAAATCGGGTTGTACGGTATGAAAATCGCGCCTTTGATCCGGAACCGGACTTGACGGAGAATGCCTAGACGATGTTTACGTGGCTCGATTGGCTGGTCCTCGTTCTCTATATTCTCCTTTCCGTCGGAATAGGGCTTTGGGCTTCGCGCGGAAACAAAGGCTATGGCGACTACATGCGCGGCGGTGGAACGATGCCTTGGATTGCCATCGGGATAAGCCTGATAGCGACTTCGGTCAGCGCAACGACTTTTCTCGGAAATCCGGCAGAGGCCTATGCCGCGGACATGAGCTTTCTCATGAACAACGTCGGAGCGGCCCTCGCTATCGCCGTCGTGGGCTTTGTATTCATCCCGCGGATTCGCCGGTCGAACATTTCGAGTGCCTACGAACTTTTTGAAATCCGCTTTTCCCCGTGGATCCGTCGCCTGGCGGCCATCTTCTACAGCCTGCATCTTTTGCTTCGGATGGGAATTCTTTTGTATGCGCCGTCTCTCGTGCTTGCGCCGATTCTCGGCATCGACATCCACTGGGCGATTCTCGTGACGGCGGTCGTGGCGACGCTCTATACATGGTATGGAGGTTTCAAGGCGGTCGTCTGGACGGACGTGATGCAGTTCCTTGTACTCTTTGGCGGCGGAGCGATCGCTCTCTACATCCTGTCGAAAGGCGTCGGCGGCTTTGACGAAATGCTTTCGCTCGCATCGGCTGCGGGCAAGACGAAGTTCTTCGATGTGTCGAACTGGGATCCGGCAAACGCGCGGAATCTTCTCTCGGCGGGAATCGCTTACGGCGTTATCGAAATTTCGATCCGCGGCTGCGACCAGCAATTTGTCCAGCGTTACCTGAGCTGCAATTCCGTCCGGTCCGCCAATGCTTCGAGCGTTCTCAGCATGGTCCTCGGGATATTCGTCTCCGTGCTTTTCTTCTTGGTCGGTGCCGGGCTTTTCGTCTATTACCGCGTGAGAGGCGTGGAAATCCTTCCGCCGGAAATCCATCTGAACGAAGTGTTCCCCTACTTTATCGTCCACGTTCTTCCGCCGGGAGCGACCGGCCTTGTCGTCGCGGCCATCTATGCGGCGGCCATGAGCAGCCTTTCGAGTGCTATCAACGCGCTGGGCAATACGACGGTGAAGGACATTATGCTTGTTCGTTCCGAGGGGGCGAAGGATCTCGCCAAGGCGAGACTCTGGACGCTTCTCTGGGCGGCCCTCAGCACGCTGTGCGCCTTTATCGCGGCGGACATGCAGAGTTCCCTTCTTTCGAATGCGCTTTTCTTTACCGGGCTTTTTACGGGGCCCTTGCTTGCGCTTTTTCTGCTCGCATTCTTTTCGAGAAAGCTTTCCTCTTTGGCGGTTGCCATCGGTGTCGTGTGCGGCATGGCTTCGATTTTGCTTTTCAATCGCATCCCGATGCTTCCGGCGTATGTTCCGCCTTTTGACGGCATGTTCTGCTTTTTCTGGAATCCCGTGATTTCCTCTTTGACGACTCTTGTTTCGGCAAATATTCTGGGAATTTTCCTGAAGCGGAAAAGAGAAAGTTTCGGAGAGGAGCGAGGCGAACGATGATAGATTTGGAAGATGAACGCTGGATGAAAATGGCGATTCGAGAAGCGGAACGCGCTTACGACTTGGGCGAGGTTCCAATCGGTTGCGTCATCGTCAAGGATGGACGCTGCATCGGGAAAGGCTACAACCAGGTCGAAACGCTCAAGGATGCGACCGCCCATGCGGAAATCGTCGCCATCGGGGCGGCATCCGCTTCACTTGAAAACTGGAGGCTTTCGGGCGCGACGCTCTATGTGACGCTCGAACCGTGCCCGATGTGTGCCGGAGCCATCTTGAACAGCCGAATTTCCCGGATCGTCTATGGCTCTCCCGACAAGCGCTTTGGCGGCTGCGGCACGACCATCGACGTCATTTCGAACAATGCGATTGGGCAGAAAGTCCTTTTGACCGGTGGCGTATTAGCGGTGGAATGTCTCGGGCTTATCCAGGCGTTTTTCATGGAAATGCGTGCGAAGAAGGGGGATTCCGGCGCAAAGCTTCCCAAAAATCCCGTCCCTTAATTTTATCTTTGCTCTATGCCTGTTAAAAATTCAACTGCCGAAAAATTGGGCGCGGTTTCTCCGGACGGAGCGTCGCCCAGGATTTTTCGCTTTTTCGAAGTTTCGATTCTTTTCGCCCTTTCGTTTGTCTTTTTTGCCTGCGAGGACAGGAGCGTCCAGCTGGGATTCAACACGCAAAATCCGACGCCCGAAGATTACGAACTGAAAAGCTCCTTGCAGGTTTTGATGAACGCTTCGGGAGAGAATTCCGCCGATTCGGGGCAGTCGATGACCGCTCAGCTGGATTTGCAGGTTCATTCGGAACTTCTCTCTGCCTATGACGACGGGACGGGACGTTTTTTGCTCCGGGTGGATTCTGCGGATTATGCGTCTGACAATCGTTCTGTCGAGGAGACGGACCACATCGAGCGTTACCTGAGAACGCAATCGGTCCAGTACAAGATGGGCGGAGACGGCGAGATGGGGGCTGTCCAGTTCGACGAAATGGTAGCCTTGCCCGATGTCGGGGATGTGGATGTCCGCAAAATCTTTTTGAAGGTGCAGCCCGTGCTTCCGGCAAGCCCTGTCTCGGTCGGGGATTCCTGGGAACGCCAGCAGATGCTTACCGATGACCGCGGAAAGACTAGCGTCGTGTATAAGTGGTTCAAGCTGGAAGAAATTTTTGAACGCGACGGAACGAGCCTTGCCCGGCTGAAGATGAATGTCCGCTACCGCCAGAACAGCGAGGACGATTTGCAGATTACGGAAAGCCCGGACTTTATTCTCGGGACGGGAACGGTTCTTTTTGACGTTCTTGCCGGGAAGGTTGTCGAAGGGGAACTGCTCGTCGAAGGAAAGTTGCGCGTCATCGAAAAGAAAAGCGGAGACACCATTCCCGAGTTGCGCGTTCGCCAGAAGCTTTCGCTGCGGAGGGTTCGCTCGTGAAGCGTCTCTTTTTGGTTCTTTTTCTTTTTGGTTCGTCGTTTGCCGTGACGCCTTTTCCGCAAATCAAGCATCACAAGGTGCTGCTCTCCGAGCGTTCTTCGCCGTATCTCCTGGAATCGAGCTTTGTCCTTTCGGAAAGCGATACGCTCTTGGTCGAGCCGGGCGTCGAGGTTTTTTTTAGCGGGTACGCAAAGCTCTACTTGCGCGGGACAGTCCGTATCGAAGGCTCGGTGGAAAAGCCTGTCGCATTCCTTTCGGCGGATTCGACGGAATCGTGGAACGGTCTGTATTTTTCGACAGGGGACCGCTATTTCTACGTGAAGCACTTGCGCATCGAGAACGCCTTTCGGAATACGGTCATCCGTTCCCAGGGAATTTTCGAGAACGTTCGGTTTGTCAATAACTACTACGGTCTCTGGGTGGAAAATTCTCCGCGGTTCGAACTTCTGGGGTGCGACTTTTCCCGCAACCGCTTCGCCCTTTCCGTCGGGGTTGGGACTGTCAGGTTCAGGAACACGAAAATTCACGACAATGTCTTCGGGCTTTATCTCTACCGGGGAACCTCCTTTGACGGTGAAAGCAGGCTTGTCGCGAACAACCTGGAAGCGGATATCCGAAAGGAATCCGATGAACTCGCGGTAAAGGGCCGCAAGGTTTCAAAGAACGTCTGGCAGCGCATCGAGTCCGAATTCTAGAGGTCGAAGGTGGAAGAATCGTTTCGCAGGGCTATTCGGAAAATGACAGGTTCAAGCTTGCTCGGGATGGGCTTTCGGCAGGACCGGTCTTCGGAACTTTCGAACCTTTCGCAGGCGATGGATGTCCGTTGGTCGATTGCCCTGAACGAACATCTGGACGCTGCGGAATCGAACCCGGAAGAGATGACGTCCGGTAGCGAGATGATTTCAAACGGAACGCTTGCGTGGAAGCTTGCTGCGGAGGATTTTCCGGTCATCCTCGACGAGTATCGGGTCAAGTTTCGGGAGTTTCGCTTCAAGTGGATGCAGCGTTTTGCGACGGACGAAATCACCCGGATGCTTTCGCAGAATCAGTATATCCTCTCGGGCGAAAACGGCTACTTCTTTTCGGCAAATGCGGAAAAGCTGCGCAACCTCTATTTTTCCACGATTCACCTGATGGTGGGAGACGCCGAAAAGCTTCTTGTCAATCTTTCCGGGCGCGTGGAACACATCCAGGACAAGCTTTCGAAAATGTGGTATCGGGAAAGCGCCCTCGATGCGGTTTCCAAAATTCTGCCGTCTCTCGAAGCGGCCCTCCGCGCAAGCGAGTATGCCTTGACTTCCCGTCTGCGCGCTTCGCTTGCAAGCGTCGCCCGGAAGCGTTTCATGGCGGAGTTCAAGGCTCCCCGCGAACGGAAATGTTTCCCGTCTGCGCGTTCCTGCGCCAAGAACCTGGGCGCGAACAGTTCGAACATCGCCTACGAGAACGCTTTTCTCGCCTTTACGGACGACTTCTGTGATTATGCGGAAGGTGTCACGCTCTACATCGGGGAATGGTATTCGGAAAAATGGCTTCTGTATCTGCGGGGATTTTCCCGCGGCCAGCTGGATCTTTTTACCCATAAAACCACGGAATAAAAATGAAAAAATCTCTTTGGACGTTGCTTGTTTCTTTAATCGGAGCGGTGGTTCTTGTCTCCGGGGCGTTCTATTTCGGCGCGCCTCTTTTCGGCTGGCTCATCATGGTAGCCATATTCGTCATCTATCTTCTGTCCGCCTGGAATACGTTTCGCGCCATTTGCGAAATTACCGCGGATCGAGGTCTTGCAGCCAAGTACGCGTCTCTCTACGAATCGGGAAGTTCCCCGTCGGATGCGGAAATCGAAGGCTCCGGAATCCTCAACGGGAGAATCCGCTTTTTGCGTTCGCTGTCTGCGCGAAAAGTACTTTTCCAGGTTCAGGATCTGCCGTTTCTCAAGACGACCTGGGCCGCCGAAGAGGAAAGTTCCGTTCGGAGCGGAAGCGGGGTCGTGGTACTGCTCGGTCTGATGGGGACCTTTTTCGGCTTGATGCTTTCGATTAATGCGGCGGGGAGCGCCATCGATTCAAACGCGACTTCCGAGACGACGCTCGGCATTATCCAGAACATCTTCTCGAGCATGAAGGGAATTTTCGGGTCGTCCCTTTGCGGGCTTTTCGCCGCCCTGATTTTGAACGCGATCCATTCCCTGTATGAATCGGACCGGGAGGCTTGGGTTTCCGAACTGGATCGTTTCACTTTGCTCTATCTGGTTCCGAAAAGCGGTTCTGCGGAAAACGCTCTCGCCGGGGAAATCCGGGAACTCTCGCTTTCGCTGAAGGCTGCGGAAGATGTGCGTGCGTCCGAGTTCCAGAAAATGCTCGACGCTTCGAAGTCGACGGAAGAGGCGCGCTTCGCCGTGCTGAAAAACGGGCTTTCCGAAATGCAAAATTCCCTTGCCGAAAATCTCCTGAAAATCGGCGAGGAAACGCTCCGGCGTCTTTCGGAATCGCAAAATGCCGCGCTCGACGGGATGCGGACCGTGGTGCAGAAAATGGCGGAGGATTTCTCGGAAGTCGGCAAGGGCGCGGCAACATCCCTGCTTGAATCTGGGACCGCGGTGACGGAGAAGCTCCGCGATTCGCTTTCTTCGGTGACTGTCGGCCTCTCCGAGGAAATGCAGAAGCTTTCTTCGAGCGTCCAGTCGATCGAATCCGGCGTGGTGAACGGACTCGAAAAGGAAATTTCGAATCTTTCGACAAATGTGGCAAGCTCGATTTCGAATCATCTGGACGTCCAGATGGAAAATTCCGGCGAACGGTGGAACCGTTTCATGGAGGCTCTCAAGGCTTCGACCGAGAAGGTCGCCGAGGCGGAACAGAAAGGTCTGGAAATCTTGCGGACCGTGGCCGAAAATGTCGCGTCCAAGGCGAACGAATCGACGGTCGGGCTTTCGGAAACCGTTTCCCGCGAAATCGAAAGCCTCTCGCAAAAGGTCCAGACTTCGTTTGCGGAACTTTCCCGCTCTTCGGAATCCCTTGTCGCTTCGCAGCAGTCGCTCATTTCGGGAATCGATTCCCGCGTGGCGAAGGAAAACGAATCCACGGAAGCGCTTTCTTCGAGCGTCGCCGAAGCGGCGAAACTCATGCGCGTAAACCAGTCGGAACTTTCGGCGAATCTCGAAATGTTCGGCAAGGGAATCGAAGCGGTTCTTTCGAAGCTTTCCGGCGATGTCCCCGAACGGGAAAACGAGCAGAATTTCATCGAACAGCTGAATTCCGCGCTCCAGTCGTTTGAAGAACGCTCCGGCGAAGTCCTTCTCGAAAACGCTCTGAAAACGCAGGAAATCTTGCTTGAAATTTTGGACCAGGTTCAGAAGGCTCCCGCAAAGCCGAAGGCGGAATAGTCCATGGCGAAGCGTCGCGAAGAAAGTCATTGGCTTGTTTTTACGGACCTGACCGCCGGTCTCCTCTCGCTTTTCATTTTGGCGTTTGTCGCGATGACGACGATGAAGGAAAAGAAGGCGGAAGCGTTGACCCGTACGGAGCAGGAAGTCGTCAGCTGCCAGGAGGAAATGCGCCGGGTCGCGAAGGAAAGAAATGCGCTCCTGTCGCAAAGTCTCAAGTCTTCCCTTGAAAAAGGTATCATCGCGCTCGAAAACGGAAACATCCTGATCCAGGCTTCGTTTCTCTTTCCGCGGAACGGGGCGGACCTGACCGCCGAGGGAATTTCCTACATCAAGTCGATAGGCAAGGGCCTGCAGGATGTTCTCGATACGGGCGATGCGATAATGGTTTCCGGCTTTACGGACGATACGCCGACCAATTCCCCGACCTATACGAACTGGAACCTTTCGACGGAACGCGCTGTCAATGTGGTGAAAACGCTCATCGGGCAAGGCTTTTCGCCGGAGCGGGTCTTTGCCGCGGGCTTCGGGGAATTTCATCCGAGAGTGCCGAATACGAGCGAAGAGAACCGCCGCCTGAACCGTCGCGTGGAGATTGGCATCACGCCGATTCGCAAGTCGAGCGTCGAAACCGCCGGAGAGGCGAAGTGATGGACGGAACGCTTGGCGCGGAATACGCTTCGGTAAAGAGCCGAGTCGATGCGCTCCGCAAGAAGGACCGTCTGCCGTTTTGGCGTTTGGCTTTTGCCGACTTTCTGCTTGCGCGGGTTGCCGATTATCTGCTTCTTCAAGAAACGGATGAAGCTTCCGAAACGATTCGGCGCCTGAACCGCTGGGTCGAACAGCACGAACGGGAGCTTTCCCTGTCGGAGAAACCGCAAGAAGCCAAGGTTCCGCTCTGGAACGAAAAATCCCTGGCAAGGGAAATTTCCGAGTTTCAAAAAAAGCTGTCGTCAAAAAAATACCTGATTCCTGTCGCGGAACGCATCTCTTTTACCAGCGGTATCGAAAAAGCACAAAAGCTCATCGAGGACGGCTCTTTCGATCGGGCGTATGCCGAACTGTTTGCACTCCGTTCGCAGCTGGTTTCCCGCTTGCACCGCTCTTACCGGGCGCGGGCTGCCATGATGCTTTACAGCACCCACCAGGTCGGTTTTGGGCATTCGCCGGCGGGAACGGTTGTGGGGCCTTACAATGCGGAGCATACCCTGGAAAACGCTCTATCCCTTGTCGGGGAACGCGACGCCATCTGGGTGGAAGATTTCTTGGAACTTTATGACGGCATTTCAAAAATCACGGAACGCCTCGCGCCGCTAGAACGCAAACGCCGATAATTTTATATACCCCATTGGGGTATTTTTTTGTATATTTGTAGCGGACTGCCGCTTTTGGGTAAAGCGGCTTGAAAGAGGTTTCGCTATGGTAAAAAAGGCTTGCGACTGCAAGGATTGCAAAATAAAACATCGCGACGAAGCGGAAATTCGCCAGATGGTTTCCCGATTGAACCGAATCGAGGGCCAGATCAAGGGCATCCGGGGAATGCTCGAAAAGGACGCCTATTGCACGGACATTTTGATTCAGGTTTCGGCGGCGAACGCTGCGCTCAACGCTTTTAACAAGATGCTTCTCTCGAACCATATTCGGACTTGTGTCGCAAAGCATGTGCGGGAAGGTGACGATTCGGTAATCGACGAGCTTGTCGAAATCCTTCCCAAAATGATGAAATAAAAATAAGGAGTTCCCCAATGTTAAACGTTATCATTGTCCTGCTTATCCTCGCTGCGATTGTTTTCGCTGTCCGTTCATCGATCCTGCATTTCAAGGGGCAGGGAGCTTGCTGCGGAGGCGGAAGCGGCGAGACGATTGCCTTGGAGAAGACGCTCGAAGGAAAGGTCGTCTGCGAAAAGACGGCTGCCGTCGAGGGGATGGTCTGCAAGAATTGCGCTGCCCACGTGCAGAATGCGCTGAATGCTTTGGAAGGCGTCTCCGCCAAGGTGAACCTGAAAAAGGCCGAAGTCCAGATCTGCGCCGTCCGTGACGTTTCGGACGAAGAAATTCGGAAAGCCGTTTCCGATGCGGGTTATGGTGTCGGGAAAATTATCGACCGTTAAATTCTCGGAGAAAAGATGGAAAAGTTTCGCGTCATCGGAATGTCGTGTGCCGCCTGTGTCGCCCGTGTCGAAAAATCCGTCCGGGAGATTCCCGGTGTGGCGTCCTGTTCGGCGAACCTTCTTACGAACAGTCTGCTTGTGGAGGGAAACTTTGAAAGTTCGGATGTCGTCCGTGCCGTTGAAAAGGCCGGTTACGGAGCGTCTCCGTGGGAAGATTCCTCGGCGGGAGAATCGGAACTGGACCCGCTTGCAGACAGGACTTCGCCTCTTCTGTGGAAACGCTTTTTCTCTTCGGTAGCCTTTCTCCTGGTCTTGCTTTACTTCAGTATGGCGAATCCGCTTTTGGGCTTGCCGCTTCCGGATTGCTTTGCTCGGTATGCGCTTTTGAGCGGTTCCGTGCAGATGGCGCTTGCGCTGACAGTTCTCTTCATCAACAGGAAATTTTTCGTGAGCGGTTTCCGGGCGCTTTTCCACGGCGGACCGAACATGGATACGCTGGTTTCCCTCGGAGCGGGCGCTTCGTTTGTGTACAGCTTCGCGATGCTCTTCTTTTCGGACGGGAAGGCTCTTTATTTTGAAACGTCTGCGATGATCGTTACGCTGATCACTCTGGGAAAATGCTTAGAATCGATGTCGAAAGGGAGGACGACGGATGCGCTCAAAAGCCTGATGAAGCTCGCGCCCAAGACGGCGAACGTCATTCGAAATGGAAACGAGACAGTGGTGGAGGCGTCCCAGGTGAAGGTGGGGGACGTCTTTATCGTAAAGCCCGGTGAAAGCGTTCCCGTCGATGGCGTGGTTTTGGAAGGCGCTTCCGCGGTCGATGAATCCGCGCTTTCCGGCGAGAGCATTCCGGTCGATAAGGAAGTGAATTCCTTTGTCAGCGCGGCGACGCTTAATCGGAACGGATTTTTAAAATGTCGGGCACTTCGGGTTGGGCGCGATACGGCGCTTTCGAAAATCATCCAGATGGTGAGCGATGCTTCGGCGACAAAGGCTCCGATCGAAAAAATCGCGGACCGGGTCTCGGGCGTTTTCGTGCCTGCGGTCATCCTCGTTGCGCTCGTGACATTTTCTGTCTGGAAATTTTTGGGCGCGGATTTTTCGTTTGCTCTTTCCCATGCGATTGCCGTCCTTGTCGTGAGCTGCCCGTGTGCGCTTGGCCTTGCGACGCCTGTCGCCATCATGGTCGGGATGGGAAAGGGTGCGAAGAACGGCATCCTGTTCAAGACGGGAGCCGCTTTGGAAGAGGCTGGGCGGATTCGGATTGTCGCCTTGGACAAGACGGGAACGATTACGCGGGGAAAGCCTGTCGTGACGGATATTGTCCCGAACGGAATGTCCCCGGAAAATTTTTTGGAGCTGGCCGCGTCGCTTGAAGTGCGGAGCGAACATCCGCTGTCGAAAGCGATCCTCGCCAAGGCGGAAGAGCTTTCCGTCAAAATCGTGGAACCGGAATCTTTCACGGCGAAGTCCGGCTTGGGCGTCGAGGCTCTCGTCGCGGGCCGAAAGGCTTTTGCCGGCAATCTGGAATTTATCCGCTCCAAGGTTCCTATCGATTCTTCCGTGGAAAGCTCGCTTTCAAAACTCGCCGACGAAGGGAAGACTCCGATTCTCTTTGCGGACGAAAATGTTTTTCTCGGAGTCATCGCCGTTGCGGATGAACTGAAAGAGGATAGCGCAGCTTCGATTTCCGAACTGAAGAAGATGGGAATCTACACGGTCATGCTTTCGGGGGACAATAGGAGAACCGCTTCGGCTGTCGCGCAAAAGGCCCGGGTCGATGAAGTCGTCGCCGGGATTCTTCCGGGAGAGAAGGCAAGTGAAATCCGCCGCTTGCAGCAGCGCGGAAGGGTGGCGATGGTCGGGGACGGCATCAACGATGCGCCTGCGCTCGCCCAGGCAAATGTCGGCATGGCGATCGGAGCGGGAACGGACGTGGCGATCGACGCCGCGGATGTCGTGCTGGTAAACAGCAGCCTGGAAGATATCTGCGCAGCGATCCGCTTGAGCCGAGCGACCCTTTGGAACATCCGGGAGAACCTTTTCTGGGCATTCTTCTACAACGTCGCCCTGATGCCGCTCGCCGCCGGAGCCTATTACGCGATCAACGGCTGGTCCATGCATCCGGTTCTCGGTGCCTTTGCGATGAGCCTTTCGAGTTTCTGCGTCGTGATGAACGCTCTGCGGTTGAATTTCAAACAAATTCACTCGGACCGTCGGAAAAAACTCGGGGCGAATGTTTCGCATGACTTTCGGGTCGAAGGGATGATGTGCGCGCACTGCGAAGCCCATGTCCGCGAAGCGTTGCTTGCGATTCCGGGAATCGAGAAAGCCGAGGCGAATCACAAGAAAAATTGCGTGAAAATCGAATGTTCGAAAATGCCTTCCGCGGAATCCCTGAAAGCGGCAATCCAAAAGGCGGGTTACACTTACAAGGGATAAAAAACGCCCGAAAAGTTCGGGCGGTTTCGCTTCGTCGAAAATTACTTTTTCTTGGTTTCTCTTGCAAGAAGCTTTTCCGCTTTGCGGAATTCTTCCTTGACGGAAGTTTCGCCGGTTCCGCCTTCGATGTTTCTCCGGGAAACGGAGTAGGCGAATGTCAGCTTCTTTTTGACGCCTTTCGGGTCGGGAACGCCCTTGCTCGCCCATTCCTCGTCGGAAAGGTCGGTGAACTGTTCCCCCAGCCTTGCCGCTTCGCCGACAAGGCTTCCGACGATCCGGTGCGCATCGCGGAAAGGAATGCCGTCTTCGACCAGAATATCGGCGAGGTCCGTTGCGAGAAGCGCAGGGAGCATCTTGCTTTCCATCTTGTCGAAATTCCACGTGGCGCTTTCGATGGCTTCTTTCATGACGCGGAGGATGACCTTTGCCGTGTGGACGCTGTCGAAAACGGGCTGCTTGTCTTCCTGCAGGTCGCGGCTGTAGGAAAGCGGTGCGCCCTTGACAAGCGTGAACAT
>CAVKXR010000001.1:0-38893 GCA_963660275.1 Oscillospiraceae bacterium | reverse complement strand
AGAAATAAATCAATCAAATTTTCTGTAGCCATACAACCTCATTTTACTTTTTTGAATACGAAAATATATTCATGTTTGAATATATAATAACCAAACTTAAGTGCACGATAACGGTGAATCATTTCCGTTCCAATTTTTCCACGATTGTTTACTACATCTTTGACAACAATTCCTTTAAGTAAACAATTAAAGTTTTCCTGTATAGCGTGCATTACTTCAAATCCGAGAGGGACAACTTCACTGTTTTTGTACACATCTCCAATAACCAAAACAAATGTTCCCTTAACCTTAAGAGCGTTCCATACATTTCGTACAGCTTTTACATAGACATTAATAAATTGGGTTACATCTGCAATTTGCGACAAGTCTTCAGATTTATCCGTAAACTTTACAATGTCAAGGTAGGGGGGATGAGATATAATAAGAGAAACTTTGTCCGTCTGCATAGTTTGTAAATCATTATCAAGTCTACAAACAGTTTCCTCGCTATTACTAATATCACAGTTTTCAATTTTGTACAGAATTGTTCGACAATCTGTCATCTTATTTCGCACATTTTGAATTATTTCCTCATTAATATCAAAACCAATAAAATTTCGATTAAGAGTTTCACACTCAAAAAGTGTAGTACCGCTACCCATAAACATATCCAACACAACGTCACCAGGATTTGTATAGCGTTGAATCATTTCGTTAGGTATCTGTGGTGCAAAATTTCCGTGATAATTATTTTCTCTTTTGCCACCTTTTGCCCGAGGCCCCATAACCCAGAGGCTATCCACATTAAGTTTTATATCTTTCCAAGTTTTAGGATCCAATTTCATACAAGCAAAAGTATAAAAGTTTTCCCTCTAAAACCTGAGCCAGCCGTCGCCTAGAAATGCGACGGGAAGAATCCGTACGGCCTTTTTGTCTGCAGAAAACAGGATCGCGGCGCCGGAAAGGAAATTCAGCCAACAGCTCGGGCTGAAGCGGACATCCGTAAAATGCGAAAGAAAAGGCGCAATCCAGGCATCATGGGAACAGAACACGTTCAGGTCCGTCGAAGAATTTTCCAATAGAAAACGGAGAAACTTTTCGGAACCCTCCGCAAGCGGCAAAAATCCCGAAAGCGAACCTTTGCAGATAAAGCGGCAGACCGCCGGATAGAAACCTTCTTTCAGGTAGCGGTCATAGTCCACAAAGCCGCTTACATAAAAATCTCCCAGGCAGTCAAAGCGGGCGACTTTTTCCGGTTCCGAAAATTCCGAAGCTCCGCAGCCCTCGGCAAAAAGCGCAGCGGTCTCCCGGCAACGAAGAACAGGACTCGATCCAAAAAAGAGCGAACCGTCAAAATCGGAAAATTCCTTTCCGGCGGCAAGAGCCTGCGAACGCCCACAGTCGGTCAGCGGGACCTTCGAACCGTAATCCTCGTCTTCCGGCGTAATGTGGCGACGTTCGGCGTGGCGGATCAAAAGGGTCAGCCTTTCATCCGGCCTTTTCTGTGAGAGAATTTGCGCTGCGGTTAAAAATTTCATGAAAGAATTCCCGTAACAAGCGGCGACAGGG
Organism: Oscillospiraceae bacterium; assembly: GCA_963660275.1. Classification (GTDB taxonomy): domain Bacteria; phylum Fibrobacterota; class Fibrobacteria; order Fibrobacterales; family Fibrobacteraceae; genus Hallerella. Next base: position 37,345 of record CAVKXR010000001.1, on the reverse strand, counting down.
CGAAGGTCCAAAGCAAATGCCCCAAGGCAAAGCTCACAATGCCCAAGACAAATCCCCCGACGACATCCGATAGCCAGTGGACCCCGAAATAGACGCGCAAAAATCCCCAAGTAAGCGGAAGGCTCATCATTACCAGGCCCGCGGCAGGAACCGAAAGCAGCACGGTCGTCGCAATCGCCAGGTTGTTCATCGTATGCCCCGACGGAAAGCTGTACTTGTCAAGCGGCGGAACCAGAGCCTTGAATCCCGGGATGGCGTCAAAGGGACGCTTGCGCTTCGTGGAAAGCTTCACGATCCAGTAAAGTCCGAGCGAAACGACAAGGGACGGGAGAACCTGCGCAAGGACAAGCGCAAGAAATTTCGGACCGTCGGCTACCAAAATCAGAAGCGCGATCAGCGCCCACACGTAGCCGTCGCCGAGCCTTGTATAAAGCCGTAGCAGGCGATCCGCTCGTGCCGACAGCCGATGCGTGTAAAGATATCGCGAAAAGCGTTCGTCCAGGTTGGCAATTTTTGGGAACATCGAAGACCGGACCTACAGAATATTCGCCGCCTTGAGATTTTCAATCGCGTGTCCGCGGTGGCTAAGCGACTGTTTTTCCTCTAGGGACATTTCCGCAAAGGTTTTTTCATGGCCTTCGGGAACAAAGAGCGGGTCGTAACCGAAACCTTCTGTCCCGCGGAATGCTTCAAGAATTTTTCCGCGGCATTCGCCTTCGACATCATGTTCGGCATCTTTTTCGTCGATGATGCAGAGAGCGGAAACAAAACGCGCCGAGCGGTCCGAAATGCCTTGCAGCTCACGGAGAAGCTTCTCGTTATTTGCAAGGGAATCTCCGTGCGAACCGGCAAAGCGCGCACTGTGGATTCCGGGCGCGCCGTCCAAAGCTTTCACTTCCAACCCTGAATCGTCCGCGATGACCGTCGCCACGATTTTCCGACTTTTCAGATACTTCGCAACGGCAACCGCCTTGATGCGAGCGTTCTCCGCAAAAGTTGTGCCGTTCTCATCGACATCTTCCGAAAATCCGACATCCTTTTGCGTCTTGAATTCAAAATCCGCCTGTTCAAAGGCCTTGGCAAATTCGCGGACCTTGCCCGGATTTCCCGTCGCAATGACAACCAGCTTCATGCGTTTCCTTCGTTTGGACGATCGAGCGCGCTGAGTTTCTGCTGGATTTCCGGCACCAATTCGAACTTTTCGTGATACAAGGCGCTCACCTTGCGACACAGAAGTTCGAGCCGGGAACGTTCCTGCGAATCGTTTTCGTTTAACCGCAACTTGCAAATCGCATTTCCGATGCTTTCGACATCCCTGGGATCCTTGTAAGGCGCCATAAAGCTCTTGAACCGTTCGAGACTCGCCTTGAACTCGTCCTCGTTTCCCGCCTGGTACAAAAGATACGGCACGACCTGGCGTTCAAGAAGTTCCTGCAAATCGCCGACAAAAGTCAGCAGGTTTCCCTTGCCCGGCAAAAATTCCCCGTTTTCCGGCTTGCTCGTGATGAGTCCGTCGGATTCTATCTGCGAAAGAAGCTCGCTGATGTAGGCCTGTTCTTCGGCGTTTTGCTGTTCGCGATACTTCGCCTGGTAAAAAATCGGAAGGCTCGTGATGCAGAGGTGCGCCTGGCTCATGCCCGAAAATTCCCCGATATAATAGATGTCGGCATTTTCGCGCAAAATGTCTTCTTCGTTTTCGTAGAACATGATTTTCGCCGGAACCGGTATAATTTCCATGCTCGAAAGTTCTTCGAGACGGTTGCGGAACGAATCGGCATCTACGCCATCGGGAAGTTCGCCGCCGGTTTCCTTGATATGCTCGATCAAGTCGTTGATGCCCTTATCGACAGAAGTTCCCATCTCGTGCCGCATGAAGCTCTTGATATTGCTGTTCTTTTCGAACTCGCCGCGAACCGCCAGGATTCCATTCCGAATCATCCCCGGAAACGGTCCGGGCATCGCATCGCTCTTCATCGCCGACCGGAGAATCTTCGCATACGCAACCATCCGACCGCAAAGCTTTTCCGGATTGCCTTTCTTTTGTTCAATGCCTAACATGCACGTTTTCCACTAGTAAAGTTTTTTTGCCGAAACCAGATCGCCGCCTCGTTCCCCGAAAAGGACCGCAGTCGAACCCGGATAGGATTTCTCAAAAAAGTCCCGGAGAGTCTTGACAGCCACATCGGAATCAAAGCCGATTTCATAGCCGACATTATCGGAGAGAACAATTCCGAAATGAAGCGCCCCCGGCACACGCCGATTGATGTAAGCGGCAAGTTCCTCGTCGGAATTCACGACATCCGTCGGAGCGCGACCGTCGATATTCATCGGATCCCGGGAACTCACGAGCAGCGGATAGAATTTTCCCGAAGCGAGCTGCGAAGTCGCAAGATAAAGCGTATTGCCGACAAAGATTCCGACCGAGTCATCTTGTACGTAGCGGATTTCCACATTAAACTCGCAAGCCGAAGCCTTTTCCTTGATTTCCAAAGCGGACGGTCCGCAGGCAAGGAAGAGGGACGCTGCGCACATCGCCAAAACGGCTAAGGTCATTTTCTTCATAGGGTTCTCCTTTCCATTTAAAATATACAATTCCCCAATCCGGGCTATCACTCCCCATGAAAAAGAGGCGTCTTGGAAAAAGTAAAAATTTTTCTTGCCTTTTCCCGATCATTTTTATATATTATACAATGTTGATTGAAATAATAGGATTTTATCCAAGGAGAAAATCATGGCAAAAGTCAACAAGATTACCGACCTCATCGGAAACACGCCGCTCGTCCGCATCAACAAGCTGAACGACAGCGAAGCCGAAGTCTATGTCAAAGTCGAATCGTTCAATCCGCTTTCGAGCGTCAAGGATCGCGTCGCTTTCGCCATGATCGAAGCCGCGGAAAAAGACGGACGCCTCAAGGAAGGCTCGGTCATCATCGAACCGACCAGCGGCAACACGGGAATCGGATTAGCCTACGTCGCAGCGGTCAAGGGTTACCGAATCATCCTGACCATGCCCGAAACGATGAGCATTGAAAGGCGCAAGCTTCTCGCGGCTCTCGGCGCGGAACTCGTCCTCACCGACGGAAAGGCCGGCATGAAAGGCGCCATCGCCAAGGCGCAGGAACTCGCCAAGGAAAATCCGAATTCCTTTATCCCGCAGCAGTTTGAAAATCCCGCAAACCCGGAAATTCACCGCAAGACGACCGGCCCGGAAATCTGGAAAGATACCGAAGGCAAGGTCGATATCTTTGTTTCCGCAGCGGGAACCGGCGGCACGGTGACAGGCGTCGGCAGCTATCTGAAAAGCCAGAATCCGAATGTCAAGGTCGTCGTCGTTGAACCGGATACGTCCGCAGTTCTCTCCGGAAAGCCCGCAGGTCCGCACAAGATCCAGGGAATCGGAGCGGGCTTCGTCCCAAAAGTCTATGACCCGAAAGTCATCGACGAAATCTACCTGACAAACGATGTCAAGGCGGGGAACATCGCCCGCCGCGCGGCAAAGGAAGAAGGCCTGCTAATCGGAATTTCTTCCGGGGCGGCTCTCGAAGCGGCACTCACCATCGCCAAGCGCCTGGAAAACAAGGGCAAAACGATCGTCGCTCTGCTCCCGGATACCGGCGAACGTTATCTCTCGACTTGGCTGTTCGAAGAAAAATAACCTCTCGTCAAACGTTCAGATTTCGCGCCGCATCCGCGGCGCTTTTTTATTAAAAAACAACGCCTTGCCCTTGAAAATAAACAGCTCTTTACGAAAACGGAAAATCTAAAAATGATTTTTTAAAAGATTCCACAGAGAAGAATTGATGGAATTACTTTGTTGTAAATTTTCGTCTTCGGAAAAGACGTCCCGAAAAGACGGTTCCCCGCAAATATCCACGCCGAGGACCTTTCCTAGCGCAAAAATTCGTTCCAAAAGTTTCAATAAGTTATTCGCCGAAAGGCTTCCACCGTCCCAATTCGTCTTGAGTTCTCGCTCCGACAAGACATCCTTATCCACGGAAACATAAACCGGATGTTCAAAAAATTTTTCGTCAAAGGCAAAATCGTCACCGAAAGATTCCGCGGCGCATTCGCTTTCCAGAACGACCTGAACTTTTTTCCGATAAGCTTGCGGGATTTCTTCGGCAGAAGATTTTCCGACACCGATTAAGAGAACATTTTGCAGAAACGGGTTGGAATCCAGAGCGGCCTTGAGCCAACTTCCGCACGAAAGGATTCCGTCAAAAGCGGGCGGCTGCATGTCGGAGTGATGATCGAACACGACAAGCGAAAAATTTTCCGCGACGCGATCCGTCCACAGCTTGCTCAGATAATGCGTGTTTCCCGAATCGATAAAATGGATTCCGCGCACCGGATAAGCATCCATCATCCGACGAATTTCCGCTTCCGCTGTAGTGTCCAGATAGCAATCCGTTCCTTGGATTTGCGAGCAGTCCATTTCCGCAAAATTCTCTTTCCAAAAATTTTGCATCCGGTAGATGCCCGAAAAATTCATGATAAGCGGAGCCATCAAAGACGTTCCAGCTTGGCGGTAAACTGCAGGTTGCGGGTTGTCCTCAGCGAATCAAACTGGACAACATAGCAGGAATCTTTCGCATTGACTTCGACGATTAATCCTTCGCCAAAAACCGGATGCCGGATGCGGTCCCCGACAAAAAGCAGGTCTTGCAAAAGTTCCAGATGTTCCGTTTCCTCTCGGATTTGTCGCAAGGCCTTTTCCCGTAAATCTTCCGGCAATGGATTCACAAATTCCAGATTTTCTTCGCCCGCATCAAAGATAAAACGCGACGGATACTTGCTCAGATTGATGTTTCCTCCGCCTTCGTTTTCCGAAAGGAAAAGGCGTTTCTGCGCCCGCGTAAAGGCGACGTAGGCGATTCGGCGTTCCTCTTCCAGTTCTTCCATCGTCTCAATCTGCGCACTGGGAAAAAGCCCTTCTGAAAGACCGGTGATGAAAACGTTCGGAAATTCCAGTCCCTTCGAAGCATGGACGCTCAGAAGCTTTACCGCGTCCTTGCGCTCTTCCTTGTCCAAATTTCCATAAAGCGCGATCCGGGACAAAAAACTTTCCAGATTTTCATCGACATCCTTTGTCGCATTTTCTACCGTCTGTTTAAACTCGGCCAAGTTGTCAAGACGATTTTGGTCTGCATCCATCCGAACGAATTCCGTGTAGCCGGAAAGATTCAGGATTTTTTCCAGCACATCGTCCATCTTTTTTTCACCGACATCTTTGCGCGTTTCCTCAATCGCCTGGACATATTTTTTCGCCGCGGTCCCTTTGAAAATGGCGCTGTCTAAGTTTTCACGCAACGATTCGTACAAAGTAATCCTATTCGCTTCGGCGTATTCCTTGAGAAAGGCGATTTTCTTTTTACCGATTTTTCGCCCGGGAATATTGATCGTTCTCAAAAAGGCAAAATCATCCTGCGATGTGAGCATCCGCAGGTAAGCGACGACATCCTTGATTTCCCTGCGCTCATAAAAGGAAATTCCCGACAAGACGCGGTAAGGAATTTTATTCTGGATGAAAGCTTCTTCGATCGGGCGCGACAAAAAATGCGAGCGATACAGAACGGCGATGTCGCCGAGAGATTCTCCATTTTCGACAAGTTTTCGAACTTTCCCGACAATCCATTCCGATTCGTCTTTCGGAGCTTTCCCGTGAAAATAGAGCGGTTTCGGGCCATCCTTGCAAACAGGAAAAAGGTCCTTGGGATATCGCACGACATTGCGGGAAATTAATTTATTCGCAGCATCCAAAATTTGCGGTGAGCTGCGATAGTTTTCCCGGAAAAGAATCGTCTTCGCTTCGGGATAGACCTTGTCGAAATCCAGGAACAGCCGGACGTGTGAACCTCTCCAAGAATAAATCGTCTGGTCGCTGTCCCCGACGATAAAAAGGTTTCCGTGCTTTTCGGAAAGAATCCGTGCGATTTTATACTGTTTTTCGCTTACGTCCTGGAATTCATCCACCAAAACATATTCCATGCGCGCTTGCCATTTTTCGCGGACATCGGGAAAATTTTCCAGAATGTAAGCCGTAAAATTGATTAAATCGTTAAAGTCCAAGCCATAATTTTTTTTCTGTTCGTAGAGATAGCGCAAGAAAATTTGGGAATCGCGGTCTTTTTCCGTTTCAATCCGTTTTAAAAATTCCTCATTCGAAAGGCGGATAAAGTCGAGAATGTAGGCGTTCGTTTCCTTTCGCGCTTCCAAGACCTGATCGATTGTCCGCTGCATCGTCGTATCGCGCAACGTGATTTTCATGTCGGCAAAGATGCGCTGCAAAATTTCGCGTTCGTCTTCGGTATCGATGATGATGAAGCTTTTGGGATATCCCAGCGCGTTGATTTCTTCTTTTAAAAAACGTGTACAGAATGCGTGAATGGTGCTGATGAACCCTAGATCCAGACCGCCCAAAACGGCTCGGACGCGATTCTTCATCTCGTTTGCAGCTCGATTCGTAAACGTGACCGTCAAAATATTCGCCGGGGAAATGCCGAGTTCCGAAACGAGATAGCAATACCTTGCCGTCAGAGCCTTTGTCTTTCCCGTTCCCGCTCCAGCGATTACGCGCACATAGCCTTCTGTCGTCTTGACCGCCGAAAGCTGTTCCGGGTTCAATGTCAAAAGCAGGTCGTTCACAGGATTTCAGTCACAGGCAAGACTTGACATATTCCTTCATCGCGGAGATTTCTGTTTCGGACGGTTTAAAGACCGCTCGGAAACCTTCTCCACAGACATCGTACTTCTTCTGTTTCAAATGTTCCACAAGAAGCGGAACCCCTTCGCCGCTCCAACCATAGGAACCGAAAACGCCAACTTTCTTGTTTGCATTGACAATCGACGAAAGATGAGCGACAAATTCCCACACGGGCAAAAGCGCATCCCGGTTGAAAGTCGAAGACCCGATAAAAATCAAGGACGCCTTGTTCGCTTCGCCGGCGACAATCTCCGGCGGCGTAACGCCCAGATCGAAAAGCTTTACCGAAAAGCCGTTTTCCTTGAGCGTCGTCTCGGCCACTTCCGCCAAAAGACGCGTATAGCCATAAGCCGAAGCGTATGCGATTACCGCAAATTGAGAAGGCTCTTCCAAGACGCTCCACTGCGCATAGGTATCGATGACCTTTTGGATTCCGTCGTCCAAAATCGGTCCATGGCTCGGGCAGACAAGGTTCAAGTCCAGCGGAGCGATTTTCTGCAAACCGTTCTGTACAAACTTCTTGAACGGGCTGAAGATGCAGTCGAAATAGACCTTGAGCGATACGTTGTAACCATCCATCGACGCGATTTTTGAAAACAGCGGATGATTTTCTTCGTAATAGTGCGCCCCCAGAAAGTCGCATGTAAAAAGCGCCTTGTTTTCGGGGACATAAGTGAACATGGAATCGGGCCAGTGCAGGTTCGGAGCGATCAGGAATTCCAACGTTTTCCCCCCGAGATCCAGCCGGAGAGAATTTGTCGCCGTAATCGATTCGAATTCCGAATTGGTGATTTTTTTCAGGAACTTGATGGCGCTTGCGCTGGCAACGATTTTGGCCTGCGGAGCGAGCTTTAAAAGTTCCAGCAGACATCCGGAATGATCCGGTTCCGTATGGTTCATAACGATGTAATCGATTTCCGAAAGCCCGCAGACCGTCTGGATATTCGCCAAAAATTCGTCGCATTTTTTTTCGTGGACGGTTTCGACCAGAGCGGTCGCCTTTTCCCCGCGCACCAGATACGCATTATACGAAGAGCCGAACGCCGTCGGAACGACCACATCGAAAACACGCATATCGGGATCGCTCACCCCGACAGAAAAAATTCCGGAAGAAATTTCAAGAGCCATCTAGACCTCCCAAAAAATCAGTTGCCGCGTTCCGTCATCGAGAAAAGAAATGTTTTCAAGGATTCGACCAGTTCCGTCGCCGGAAGAGAATCCGAGATTTCCATCGCGTCGGAAATATGCCCGAGAGCGGTTTCCTTCGCCTTGTCAAAGGCTCCCGCGCTTTGCAACCTGCGGCAAATTTCTTCGGGAACATCGGGTTCCGCAGCCTTTTTCAAAAGCGCGAGCAGCGCATTTTTTTCTTCTGGCGAAACCGTTTGGAAATAGTAGATGAGAGGAAGCGTCACAAGGCCATTGGAAATATCTGTAAACTTCGCCTTGTCCAGATTGGAAGCGCCGACACCGTAATCCAGCAAATCGTCGATTATCTGGAAAGCGATTCCGAAATGCGCTCCGAGCTTTCCACATTTTTCAATCCGATCCTTGTCAAAGCCCGCGATATACGCTCCGATTTTGGCGCTCGCTTCCACCAGGGCAGCGGTTTTCCCTTCGATAATCGCATTGTAGCGTTCGAGTGAAAGATCAAAATCCCCAGCGGAATCCAGTTCGCTAATCTCTCCGACAATGAGGTGGTTTGCCGCCGAAGAAAGCAGCAGCGGAATCTCCCGCGTTTCCTCGTTGATGACGCAGCGCATCGCCTGGGAAAGAATGTAGTCTCCAATGAGAACAGCGACCTTGTTTCCCCATTCGACATGAGCGGTCCGCTGCCCGCGGCGAACCGTCGTCTCGTCAATAATATCGTCGTGGACAAGGCTTGCCAAATGAAGCAGTTCAATTCCCGCACAGGCGTGAGCCACGCGCGAAAGATCAGGCGCCTCCTTGCCTGATGTAGCGATCAGGGCAAGAATCGTCGAGCGAATTTTCTTTCCTTTGCGCGCAATCAATTTAGCCATTCGCTCCGACACGCCTTTCGGCGCAAGACGGGCAACATCGGCAACGACTTCGTCGGATTTGTCCAGATAATTTTGAACTTGTCCACGAACCGATGTCAAGACGGCTTGAAAAGACGGATGTTCTGCGGGGTTCATGTTCACGACTAAATATCCAAATTATCAATGACTTTGTACGCGTTTTCTTCAATGAACTTGCGGCGAGGTTCCACATCTTCGCCCATCAACATGCTGAACACATTGTCCGCAAGAACCGCATCGTTTATGTGGCACTTTTTCATGATGCGCGTTTCAGGCTTCATCGTCGTATCGGCAAGCTGATCCGGATCCATCTCGCCAAGGCCCTTGAACCGCTGGATGGCAAAACCTTTTTTGTCCTTTTCATCGATGGAAGCCAGTTCGGTTTCGTCAAAGATATAGCGGATTGTCTTTTTCCCCTGCGCCAGACGGAAAAGAGGAGGCTGCGCGATAAAGACATAACCGCCATCGACCAGGGGACGCATATAGCGGAAGAAGAATGTCAGAAGCAGCGTCTGGATGTGCGAGCCATCGACATCGGCATCGGTCATGATGATGACCTTGTGATAGCGAAGCTTTTCCAACTTGAATTCGTTGCCGATCCCACAGCCGAGAGCATTCACCAAATCCTGGATGGTATCCGCATTCAGCACACGGTCAAGCCCGGCCTTTTCCACATTCAGGATTTTTCCGCGAAGCGGGAGAATCGCCTGAAATTCGCGTTGACGTCCCTGCTTCGCCGAACCGCCTGCAGAATCACCCTCCACGATAAACAGTTCGCATTTCGCCGGATCGCGTTCGCTGCAATCGGCAAGCTTTCCCGGAAGTCCACCGCTTTCGAGAACGTTCTTTCGCCGAGCGAGATTGCGCGCCTTGTGGGCCGCTTCGCGAGCGATTGCGGCATTGTAAACCTTATCGACAATCGCCTTGACCACAGTCGGATTTTCGGCAAAGTATTCGTCGAGCTTTGCACCGAAAGCCGTATTCACGAGGCCCGCGACTTCGGAATTTCCCAAGCGACGTTTCGTCTGGCCTTCGAACTGCGGCTGCGGAATCTTGATGGAGATGACCGCCGTGAGACCTTCGCGGATATCGTCTGCAGCAAGCTGCGTTTCCCGTTTGCCCTTGGGCAAAACTTCTTGCGCATACTTGTTGATGATTCGCGTCATCGCAGTCTTGAAGCCGGTGACATGCGTTCCGCCGTCATGCGTATTGACGTTGTTCACGAAGCTGAAGAAATTTTCCTGGTAGCCGTCGTTATACCACAGGGCGATTTCGAGCGGATACGTTCCCGCGGTCGTCGTGATGTGGATGGGAGGTTCGAACAGCGGCTTGCGATGCGCATCGACAAAAGAAACGAATGCCGAAATTCCGCCCGGAAAATAGAACGAATCCTTTTTGCCGTCGGGAGTGCGTTCGTCGGAAAGGGAAATCCGAAGCCCGCTCATGAGGAACGCCAGTTCGCGGAAGCGCTCCGCCAGCGTGTCGTAGTTGTAAACGGTTTCCGTAAAAATCGTATCGTCCGGATAATACTCGACAGTCGTCCCCGTCGTTCCGTCCGAGGGGCCTATATCCTTTTGTTCGGCGAGCGGGACCCCTTTCGAAAATTCCTGTTGGATGATTCGACCGTTCCGGCGAACCGTCACGATGAGCTTGTTCGAAAGCGCATTGACGCAGCTGACACCGACACCGTGCAAGCCTGCCGAAACCTTGTACGAATTGCTATCGAACTTTCCGCCCGCATGCAGCTTCGTCATGACAACCTGAATCGTCCCGATATGCTCCTTGGGATGGATATCCGTCGGAATGCCTCGCCCGTTATCCACAACCCGAATGCCGTCTCCCGGGAGAATCGTCACTTCGATATGCGTACAAAATCCGGCAAGAGCTTCATCGACCGAGTTATCGACAACTTCCCATACGAGCTGATGAAGGCCGACAGAATCGGTCGAACCGATATACATTGCCGGGCGAACTCGAACCGCTTCAAGTCCCTCGAGAACGGTAATGTTAGAACCACTGTATTCTTCAGCCATGAAAACCTCAAATTTCAAAATTAGATAACGCGGATATCCCTGACGCGAAGCGCACCAAGAAGCCCGTTGCACAAATCAATAATAGCTTTTTTCTTGTATAGGGTTTCCGACTTCCACACGGAATTTGCCGCTTTTAGGACCAGGACGGAATCTTGAAAATCGACGATTTTCAAATGCGAAGCCAAGTGTTTTCCGAACAGCTTTTCAAAATTTTCCTGCAGACGGAACCCAGCGTTTTTTTCGCCGAGCGTTCCCTGAGACAGAACTTCGGCAAGGACTATTCCCGCATGGACAAGTCCCGAAAGCTTGTGGTTTTTCGGACTGTTTTCGTCGAAGTTCATACGAGAAGTAGCTTGGAAAGGACGAATCCGCCGATGAGAATGCTGGTCATCCCGGCGACAACAGTCGCCTTGGTGCTCTTCCCGACGCCTTCGGCTCCGCTATGCGTGTTATAACCGAAAAAGCAGGCGTAGCTCGCGATGAAGTAACCGTAAAGCGCCGCCTTGATGAGGCCGACAGCAAAATCCCAGTCCTCGTAAAACATGCGGACGCCGTAAAAGAATGTATGGAATGAAACTTCCTTGTAAAGCGCCGCGGTCACATAGCCGCCTAAAATGCCGATGAAAATACTGATGACCGTGAGAATCGGGAGCATCACGACCGTCGCAATCAAGCGGGGCGCGAGCAGGAACCGGTAAGGGTTCAACCCCAAGACACTGTAAGCGTCAAGCTGTTCCGTAACGGCCATCGTCCCGAGTTCCGAACACATCGACGCTCCGACGCGTCCGGCAAGAACCATCGCCGTGAGAATGGGGCAAAGCTCGACCATGACGGATTTCCCGACAGCCATTCCGACAAAAACAAGCGGAATCATATCGCCGAACTGGTAAGCCAACTGCCACGCCATAATGGCTCCAGTCGCAAGGCTTGCCGCAAACACGACGGGAATGCTCGTCACGCCCGTCACATACATCTGCTCGACAATCGTATGAAAGTTCTTAAAGGAACTCGGAACGCTTTTTCCGAGTTCCCACATGAACACGAAATATCCTTGGACAACGCCCAAGAACTTACGGACATAATGTCCGAGGCTCGTGGCTGCGATGTCCAACACGGCAAACATGAATTACTTGTTCTTCTTTTTCCCGGACTTTTCCTGCACCTTGGACGGTGCGCTGATCGCCTTTTTGTAAAGCTCCATGTCGGAAAGGTACTTAATCGCTTCCTTGACCTGCGTATCGCTCTGGAGCATGAACGCCGTACTGGCGGAGTCTCCCTGCACCGCGGTCAATAATTCGCGCTTGATCCCGGACATGATGTATTCGCGGTTCGCATCGAATTGCTTGTTGCGGTCGTTTTCAAGTGCGCTCCGAAGAGCATTCACCTGGAAGCTCAGCGCCGAATCGGAAAGCGTCTTGGAGGAATCTCCCATGAAGTTCTGTTCCCGAATCAGGCCCTTTTCCAAAATTTCAAGCGTTGCAATCGAGTTGCTCTTGATTTTTGTGAAGTTCGTGTCCTTTAGGCAGAAATCCTTGAACGCAGCGAACAGGGAATCCGGAACCTGCCAGTCCCCGTCAATCTTCGCGCCCTGTTTTTCGAGAGTCGGGCGAATTTTTACGGCGAACTTGAAATACATCGCCATCCGTTCCTGAACCTGCACAACCCAAGGAATCGGGTCAAGTTCGATATCCACATCGGGCGTGATGCCGCCACCGCCGAACATCTTGCGACCGGCGTTCGTCACGAACGTATCGATTGCGACCGTATCCTTTTTCGCGGCAAGCGTATCCGCATCTGCGGTCTCCGAATCTTCATCCTCGTAAGCCTCCTCCTCGCGAATCTTCAACCCCTTGATTCCGTTCTCCGGCTTGTTGATGCAACGTCCAAACGGCAAGTAGTAAAAAGCGGTCGTGAGCTTCAGCGCGTAACCCTGGTTGTCCAAGGGGAAAATCGTCTGGACGGATCCCTTCCCAAAGGAAGTCTTGCCGATGATTAGTCCGCGGTCCCAATCCTGAATCGCTCCCGAAACGATTTCCGCGGCACTCGCCGAGCCCTGGTTCACCAAAACGACCAGCGGAACATCCTGCGAAACGATACCGTCCCGACGAGCGCGGCTTTCTGTCTGCTGCGTGCGCCCACGCGTGCTCACGATCAGGTCGCCCTTTTTCAGGAAAAGTTCGCCGATTTCCACCGCCTGGTTCAGCAGTCCGCCCGGATTGTAGCGCAAATCGAGAATGATTTTTTTCATCCCCTGCTTTTGAAGCTTGTGAATGGCGTTCACCACTTCTTCGCGCGTCTTGAGCGAAAACGAAGAAAGCTTGATGTAGCCGATATCGTTTGTCACCATGCCGCTATACGGAACCGCATGGACGACGATTTTTGCCCGTGTAATCGTAAAGTCCATCAGCTCGCTCACACCGGACCGCGCAATGCTTATCGTCACGTCGGTTCCCACCTTGCCCCGAAGCTTTCCGACCGCTTCGTCAAGCGTGAACCCGTGCGTATCCTTTCCGTCGATTTTCATGATGCGGTCGCCGGCCCGAATTCCCAGGTTGAACGCCGGAGTCCCCGCCAGCGGAGAAATCACGGTCAAGACATTGTCGCGAAGGCTGATCGTAATTCCCACGCCGCCAAATTCGCCTTCCGTGGAAACCTTCAAGTCCTCATAATCCTTCGGAGCGAAAACAGCCGTATGCGGGTCGAGAATTCCCCGCATTCCCTGAATCGCCGCATCCGAAAGTTCCGCCGGATCGACATCCTCGACATATTTCAGATTGACTTCCGAAAGGACCTTGTTCAGGCGCGAAAGCTCCTCGTAAAAATCGCCGGGAGCTTTCTTTTCGGATTTGGTCGCCGCCGCAAAAGCAACGTTTGCCGCAAGCCCCGAGACAAGGAGGGAGCGGAAAAAGACACGCGCAAAAGACATTCTGGATTTCATGCCTGTAAAAATACAATTTTCGTAAGCGGGCAACAATTCAAGCTACAAGCCCAGCGCCTTGGCAAAGGAAATTTTTGGAGCATTGAAAAAAAGAACCCCACCCGAAAAAGGGCGGGATTCCAAAAGCCCGAAGTTTTGAAGATTACTTGAGCGTGCTGACCTGCACATCCCAGCTTTGACCGTTCAGTGCAACGCGATAAGTATTCGTCGCCTGGACCTTCATGCCGTTCGTGTTCACCGCAGCGGCAGCCGGCTTTGCAGCGGGAGCGGCATTCGGATCCTTCTTGGGAACGCCGATATGACGGTTGCCCTTGAGGAAGTCGATTCCCTTGTTTCCGCCCTTTGTCTGGAGGCAGCCCGTGATGAAGATGTTCTCGTCGTTTACCGGGAGACCGTTTTCTTCGAGGAGCTTCTTTGCGAGCGGAATGCCCGGTTCGAGGATTTCCGCAGCGCACTTGACGCCCGGATGGACTTCGGCGAAAGGCTTCTTGCCCATCTGCTCGGCGGCGATTTTCACCAGTTCCGCATCCGGTTCGCACGGCGTTTTTCCCAGGTAGCCGAGGATCATGTTGCCGTAGCCTTCGGTAATCTTGTGCCACGTATCGAGACCCTTGCTCTTGTTTACCGTATTGACATACGCCTGCTGGAAGTAATACTGGGAAACCGGTGTCACGGAAGAGGCGAAGCCACCGCGGCGGACGCATTCGCTCATGTTCGCAATGACCTGCGGATACAGGTGGAAAGTCTTCGTTTCGCGCATCATCAGCGTATTTGCCGTAAGAGCGCCACCCGGCATCGGGGAGAAAATCACGTCCGAGGAAATCTGGCGGGATTCCGGCGGGAAGTTGTAATCCTTGAGGCATTCGACAGCGACATTGTTCGCTTCCATGAGCTTTGGGATCGAATCGTCATCGACAATGCCGTCTTCTCCGAGGGCGAGCGCAAAGTCGGTTCCCTTGAGAGCGTGATACATGCTGAAAAGGTCGGGCTGGGACGTTCCGCCGGAAAGAGGCTTGCGGGCGAGATCCACGCCGTCCGCTCCGCCGTCGATAGCGGCCAGATACTGGCGAAGGCCCGTGCCGCAGGTTTCGTGGGAATGGATGCGGAGTTCCACCTTGTCGCCGAGAAGCTTGCGGGCGCGCTTGAACGTTTCATAGACCTTCATCGGGTTCGCGGTACCGGAAGCGTCCTTGAAGCACACCGAAGCGAACGGAACGCCCGCGTCGAGAATGCTCTTCAAGACCTTCTCGTAAAAATCCGGATCGTGAGCGCCCTTGCAGCCGAGCGGAAGCTCCATCATCGTCACGACGACTTCATGTTCAAGACCGGCATTCGTAATGCACTGGCCGGAATAGATCAAATTGTTCACATCGTTCAAGGCGTCAAAGTTCCGAATCCGGGTCATCCCGTGCTTCTTGAACATCTTCGCATGGAGATCGATCATGTCGTAAGGCTGCGGAGCGAGCGCCACCACGTTGATACCGCGAGCGAGCGTCTGCAAGCGAGCCTTCGGACCGACTGTCTTGCGGAACGTATCCATCATGTCAAAGGCGTCTTCGCCGCAGTTCTGGTATAACGCCTGGAAACGGGCTCCGCCGCCCGCTTCAAAATGGGTGATGCCGGCCGCGGCAGCCGCTTCGACAGCGGGCATAAAATCTTTTGTAAAAACGCGGGCTCCGAAAATGGACTGGAAGCCGTCGCGGAAAGACGTATCTTGGAAGAGGATTTTCTTTTTCATAGATTTTCCAATGGGGGAATCACGCCCCCTGTCTGAGGGTCAAAATCAATCTTTAACAATATACAAAAGTTGCGCATCCTTATTCCGAACGAGAAGATGGGAGTGCCCTGTGGACGCGGCATGGATTTCCAAAGGCTACGCTGTCTGGAGGAATGTCCCGGGTCACCACGCTTCCCGCTCCGATGACGGACCGCTCCCCGATAGAAACGCCCGGACAGACGACGACCGAACCACCCAGCCAAACATCGTCCCCTATCGAAATGGGCTTCGCAAGACATACCTTTTGGCGTTCCACGGCATCGACCGGATGCGTCGCCGCATAGATTTGCACATTCGGAGCGATCCAGCAACGCTTGCCGATAGAAACCTTCGCCGTGTCGAGAATCGTACAGCCGTAATTGATAAAAGTCCCGGCGCCGATAAAGATGTTCTTTCCCGCGTCGCAAAAGAACGGCGGTTCGATATGCACCGAAGCGTCCCAGCTGCCGAACAGTTCGCGAAAACATTCCTCGCGGAGTTCAAAATCTTCCGGCGAAGAGGCGTTCAGCCGATGCAGGAGCTTTTGGCAGGAAAGGCGCATTTCCAGAGCCTCGACGGGCGACGTCCGAAAATGCTCGCCAAAGATTCGCCGCAGATACGCTTCGCGTTCGGTCATCGCCTATTCCGCTTCGCTATCGTCCGTCGTGCAATTTGGAGAGGAAGGATTTTCCGTGCACTCGTCGGATGTTCCGCTAGAGCTGCTCGATCCTGAGCTAGAACAGGCGGAAAGCGACGTCGCAAACGCAATAAATCCGAAGAAGAGGACAAGGCAGAATTTCTTTTTCATGGTTTCATTATAGATTTTTTTGAAGGCAAATTCCAAACTTTTTACCAAAGGCGCCTCTTTTTCTCCGAGATTTTCTCGGCTCCCCAAAGCGGCTGCCGCACAAATACAAAAATCCCGCCGAATGGCGGGATTTTTCTTCCGGTAAGAACCGAATTACTTCTTCGCGGCCTTGGACTTCTTCGCGGTGGCCTTGAGTTCGGAACCGACCTTGAACGAAACGACCTTCGTCGCCTTGATCTTGATCTTTTCGCCGGTAAGCGGGTTGCGACCCTGGCGAGCGGCGCGTTCCTTGACACTGAACGTTCCGAAACCGATGAGCTGCACCGGACCGCCCTTCTTGATGCCTTCGGTGATGCCGTCGAGGACAGCGTTCACGGCTGCGGTTGCGGCGACTTTCGTTTCGATGCCAGCGGCTTTCTGAACGAATTCAATGAGTTCTTGCTTGTTCATGGATTGATTCTCCTAAGTGAATTTTTGATTCAATGATATTATTATACCTTTTTTTCGGCATAAAACAAGAGTTTTCCTCAAAAAAAAATCGTTCAAAACCTTATCCCGTGGGGATTCTCACGCATTCGGGGGAATCTCATCCTTGCGGCGACGCGGAAAAATGCGATGCTCCACGTATTCCTGGAAGATGGCGATGACGATACACGTAAAGGGAATCGCGCAGACAAGCCCGATAAATCCGAGGAGCTTTCCCCAGACGGAAATCGAAAGAAGGATAAGGACCGGGGGCAGGTTCATCTCCGTCCCGACGATTTTCGGGATGATGAACATGTCTTCGATAATCTGAATCACCAGATAGATTCCCGCGATGATCAGGACGACTTCCCAGAACGGAAGGCCCGTGTCGAACGAATAAATGATTCCAAGGAAAAAAGCGATAGGCATACTCGCCACCTGCAGATAGGGAACCATGTTCAAAATCCCGATGAAGAGACCAAAGACTATCCCCATCGGAAACCCGATGACACCGAACGCAATCGCATAGAGAACCCCCACCAGAAAAGCGACGAGGCTCTGGGAGCGGAAATAAGACTTCATCAGGAGATTCGTTTTGCGGAGAAGGTCCGGCTTTTCAGCGGAGTCCAGCGGAATCAGAATTCGAAGCTTCCGGGAAATCTTCGGCATATCGAGCATCAAGAAAGTCGTGTACATCGCGATAAAGACAACGCTCACCAGCGTGAGAACGACAGAAGCCGTCCCCGAAAGAACGCCCATCGCTCCGGGCAAGAGCTTTGCGATCATCGACTGCACCGTTTCCCAGAAACTGATATCCTGCAGGGATTCCAGGAACTGCGAACCGGCGGCAAAGCGTTCCATTTCACCGCGCCAGTCCGAGGGAATCAGGGCGAGAAACTTCTGAATCCAGGCGCTGTCCGCCATAAAGTTTTTGATGAGCGTTCCGAACCGGCTAAACTCCGCGCTGATCTGGGGAATGAAAATCAGGCATACGAGCGTAATCGCCAACGCCATCAACACGAGCGTGATAACCGTCGCAGCGACCCGCGCAAGTCCTCTCGGGAGCCTGCGAAATTTCGGATGGCGGAGAACTATCCGGCAACGATCCTCGATCGCATCGACAATCGGATTCACGATGTAGGCGATGAGAAATGCGCCGACAAAAGGCGTCAGGACGCCGCGCAGATAATAGAGCAGAGCGACGCCACAGGCACACAGAAGCACGACGGAAACGTACTTGAGAATCAACTTAACGTTTGCGGACGCTTCGCCCGACATTTTCCGGGTTTGCCACTTTTTTTCCATACTTCACCACGCTCCGAACATAGAAAACCGTTACCAAAAACAATATAATCAGACAGATTCGGACAAGTACCCGGTTCGTGCCGAAAAATTCCAACTTCCTGATTTCGATTTCCGTCGGAAGGCCGAGGAGAGAGCCGCGCCCCGTTTCGACCGAAACCTGCAAAACATTGTCCATGTAGAGGTTCCCGTCCTGTTCGATTCCGCGCAAGTCCAGCCAGAGTTCGCTCGGTTTTAAAAGCGAAAGCGGGAGGCGTTTTTCCGAATAGAAGCGGGTCGCCGGAATTTCCATCCGAAGTGGGCGAAAGCTTAAGACGTCACCCGGTTTAGAAATCACCGGATCCCTTGTGAACAAAATAAGCGCAACATCTGCATTCGCTCGGAACGTAATGGCGACGGAATCCAGACCGGAAAAATCCACGCCGGAAAGCGAAAGGCTTTCCATTCCACTCAAAAGCGGAAATTCAATTCCCGCATGGGGATGGTACAGACCGGAATTCAACACGGCGGAAATGGCTATCGCGCTATCGCTCTCCAAAAAATCGGCAGTCGAAAAGCCGCCTTCCCGAATATCCGTATAAATTTTAGGAAGAGCCGAATCTCCGGGCCACAGGACAAGAGACTTTCGGTGAAACGCTCCATAGACCGCTGCGAGAACAGCGACGCAGGCTACATAGAAAACCGTCCAGCGACAAGCCAATCGTTTCATCTTTTCTTCTTGATAAATCCGAGCGCGACGACGACAATCAAAACGCTTACGGCAAGGAATATGGCAAGTTCAACCGTCCCCGTGCCCTTCGCGGAAACGGAAAAAATCCGAAACTTCATCGGGACGCCACGCTTCGCATCCCAGCCCGGCGTGATTTCAAAACGCGCGACATGTTCCTTGTGACGCTGGACCAGCTCCTTTCCCGCGCCCGTCTGTGCAAACCAGAAATCGGGAACGTAAAACTCGTCAAAGGCGATGGAAATTCGGTTATCGCCTTTTTTGAGCGGAACTTCCTTGAGCATCTGGCGGAACGTGTGGAGCGAATCCCTGTTTGTCACGTCCGGGTCGAATGTCCAGACCTTGACGATGATTTCGCTAGCCGTTTCCGAATACACGCGCAAAAGGATGGAATCCACCAGGCTCCAGTTTTCGTAGCGCCATTTTTTTGTCGGGGTATTTTCGGCAAAAGTCCAGATGATCCCGCACCAAGCCTTCGAAGCGTCCGCACCGAGCGTACATTCAAAATCCAAAGCGGAATCCGAGACGGTCATCCGGGAAACCGAAGAGCCTCCGTCCGCCAAATCATCATAGGCGAAAACGTTTTCGTTTGTACGCAATGGAAAGATGGAAATGGAAAATTCCCGCTTGGGAACGAGCACGTAAGCGATAAAGATGCAGACGACCGCGACGCTCAGGATTGCGATGCGTTTTGCCATTCAGTCTCCGAACCGTTTTCGAGAATTTCCTTGAACTTCAAGTTATACTGAATCGCTTCGAACGAATCGTCTTCGGCGTCCCCGGATCCAAAAATCTTATCCACAAGTTTTGAAAGCAAGACGATAAAGGCAAAATGATGCTTTTTCTTGGAGGACACGAGCATTTCATCCGAAGGAGAACCCGACATCCGACGCAAAATTTTCGCCATCGCCGAAGCGGGCAGCTGGAACATGTTGCAGCACGTCGCCACTTTTCCCGGAAAACCGTAATCGGGCAAGTTTCCAGGCACGAGCTTTTCCCCGTGATCGATGCAGCAGGCGGATTCGTCTGGTTCAACCCAGTCCGCTTTGCGCTTTTCCAAAGCGAGAAGCCACAGCGCCCGAGTCTTGTCAAAGACTTCGCGCCGAAACGCCATCGTCTTGTCGCTCGGGAAAAAAGTGGCAAGGCAATGCGGGCAGATTCGCAAGTCAAGACGGGATAGTTCGACCTGTTTCGTTTCGGATTTGCAAAAGGGGCACGTGCTATTCATCGTTACCAGAAAATAGTAAATTTTGGACTATGGCAAAAGTAATCTCTGTTACCGTACAAACTTTTCAGACCGAGGTGATGCAGGAAGCGGAAACCCGCCCGGTCGTTCTCACATTCGCTTCGTCCCAGATGCCGGAATGCGCCGGTTATAACGCGACACTCGAAAAGCTCTCCGCGGAGCTGGACTTTACGCTCGGCGAAATAGACTTGGACACGCCGGACAACATGGCTTTCGTCCAGACGTTCCGAATCCAGTCGCTTCCGTTTGTCGTCGTTCTTTCCAAAGGGGAAATGGCCGATGCCATCCAGGGGATGCTTCCAGAAGAGGAACTCAAAAAGCGTCTCTCGCCTTTCTTCATTTCCGAAGAAGAGAGTCAAAAAATGGCAATCGAGGAAGCGGTCGCAAGCGGAAACTTCAAAGAAGCCAAAGCCGCGATTGAAGCGGAACTCGCCAAAAAATCCGACGACCACTTTAAAATTCTCCTCGCGAAATGCGAATTGGGAATGGACAACGCCGAACGGGCAAAGGAAATCCTCCGGGAAATCCCGGAAAACAGCGCGGAATCCGCAAACGCCAAGTCGCTCATCGAACTGATGGACCTTCTTGTCGAAGCGGCAAAGACGGACGCTGTCGAAGGCGATGCCAAGGCATTCCGAACCGCCTGTCAGGACGCTTCCCGAAAGGACTATCGCGCTGCGCTCGAAGAATTTTTCCGGCTCGCGATGGCAAGTCCCGACTTCCGCGACGGTGCGGCAAAAAAATCGATGCTCGTCCTGTTCAACGTTTTGGGGCCGAAGGACCCGCTCACCTGGGAATACCGCTCCAAACTGAACACGATGCTCTTTATCTAAATGCATTTCCGAGGTTCCATGCGAAAAATTCTCCTTGGGCTTTTCCTGTCCGTGCAATCAACGCTTTTCGCCGTGGATTTTCCGATTCACCGGGAAGTTATCGACAACGGTCTCACCGTGCTGCTATATCCCAACCACCAGGCTCCGACAGTCAGCTGCCGACTGTTCTATGTCACGGGTTCCGTAAACGAGGTTCCCGGCAAATCCGGGCTTGCACACCTGCTCGAACATGAGCTTTTCAAGGGGACGAAAACGGTCGGGGTGACGGACTTCGCCAAGGATTCCGTCCTGATGGCAAAAGAAGATTCCGTGATGGCGCTTGCGCGCGAAGCTCTCTTGAAAAAGGATTCCGCCGGAGCGAAAAAGTTTCGCGCCGAATACGATTCCCTTGTCGAAATCCAACGGCAGTTCCTGGTGAAGGAAGAACTCTGGAGCGCCTACCAGCAAGCGGGCGGCACGGGACTGAACGCTTTCACGACAGACCTGATGACCGCCTACATCGTGACGCTTCCGAAGAACCGGATAGAACTTTTCCTCTATCTTGAAGCGGACCGGATGCAGAACGCGATACTCCGGGAATTTTACTCCGAGCGGGACGTTGTCCGGGAAGAGCGGCGGATGCGCTACGACGACCGACCGACAGGTCGCTACTTCGAAACGCTGAACGGGATGGAATTCGAAGCGTTCCCCTACCGCATTCCGACCATCGGCTGGCCCTCGGATATCATGAACCTGACCCGCGAACAGGCTGCGGAACATTACCGAAAATATTACAAACCGCGCAACGCGATTCTAGTCCTCGCTGGAGACCTCGACACGCTCGAAACGATGAAGCTAATCAAAAAATATTTTGAAAACATCCCGCCCGGAGAATCCTTTGCGCCGATTACGGTCCGCGACCCGGAACAGGCCGGAGAGAAGCGTCTCACCGTTTACCGACCCGACGCCCCCAACCGAATCGATATCGCTTTCAAGACGCCGGAAATCGGCGACGAAACGCTCTACGCACTCGACGTGATCGAGGGGGTTCTCAACGGGCGTTCGGGCAGGCTCTACAAAAAACTCGTCGAAGAAAAAGGAATCGCCACCGCGGCAAAATCGGGCAACAGCGTAAACAAATATGTTTCTGAATTTTCGATTTACGTTTCGCTCAAGCCAGACGCTAACCCGGACTCCGCCGAAGCTCTCGTCTGGGAAGAACTCGAACGCCTGAAAACCGAACCCATATCCGAACGCGAACTGCAAAAAGTGAAGAACCGCGCCACGATGGCTCTCGTCGAAAGTTTCCAAGATATGGAAAATGTCGCGACGCAGCTCGCCTGGTACGAAATGTTCGGAGACTATCGCCTTCTCCTGGATTGGCCTAAAAAGCTCGAAAGCGTTACGCCGCAAAAGGTCCAGGAAGCGGCAACGAAGATATTCCGGCACAAGAACGCAACCGTCGGAAGATTGCTCAAAGGGGATGAACGCTAATGATTAAAATTCTTTTCCTCGCCGTCGCGGCTTCGCTCATCGCCTGTTCGGGAACGTCCAAGCCCAAGGAAATGGCGGCGACCGCAGAAATTCCGACAAATGAAAAGCCCGCGGAAATCAAACCGGAACTTCCAAAGTCCTACAAGGAAATCGCCTATCCCGAATTCAAATACACGGCTCCATTTCCGGCAGACTTCCGGGTAAAAATTTCCGACAGCATCACGGGCTACATCCAGGAAGACAGGACGCTTCCTCTGATCCACTTCAACATCTTTTTCAAGGATCCTTTTGTCACGGACAGCATTTCGAACGAAGCCGCCTACGAGCTTCTGTCGTCGATGTTTCGCCGCGGAGGCTCCACGAAGCTTTCCCCACAAGCTCTAGACGACTCGCTCGAATTCATCGCGGCCTCTCTCGCCGGAGCCGTCGGGACTTTCCAGAGCGTCATCGGCATCGAATGCATGACCAAGGATTTTCCCGCGCTGCTTTCACTCGCCAAGGAAGTTTTCCTCTCGCCGGCGTTTGACGAAAAAGCTCTCGAAATTCAAAAGGCGAACGCGGCAAAAGCCTACGAGCACCGCTTCGACAATCCGTCGGGAATCCTCGCCGCCCTAGATAAATTCGCCAACTACGAACCGAATCCGCGACTTTGGAACGCAACCGCTGACGAATTTCAAAAAGTTTCCCGAAACGACCTGCTGAAAATCGCCAAGGAACGCTTTCATTCCGGACGCATCGTCTTTGCGATTGCCGGGGACTTCAATCGGGATTCCATGGAGACCGCTCTCCGGGAATATTTCACGACGTGGCCGACAGACGCCCAAAACAAGACGGAAGTTCCGCCGATAAGGCTCAGGAACAAACCGGGAATCTACCTGGTCGATAGGGAAATTTCCCAAGCGAACATTTCCATGAGCGCGCCTTTTGTCAAGCGGCCTCATCCGGATTATTACCCGGCGGCGGTTTCGAGCTTTATCCTCGGAGGCGGCTCCTTCTCGTCAAGGCTCATGGCTCGCGTTCGCTCGGACAACGGCCTCGCTTACAGTATCTACAGCACGGTCGATAACGACTACCGCGACACGGGACTTGTGACTATCGCTCTGCAGACAAAGGTCGAAAGCGCAAGCGAAGCGCTCCGGCTTATCAAGGAAGAAGTGCAAAAGCTCGCCAAGGAAGGCCCGAGCGAAGCGGAACTCGAACAGGCGAAGAAAACGCTCATCGAAAGCCTCCCGAGCCTTTTTGATTCTCCGGCAAGCACGACGGTTCTTTTTGCCAAGGGCGAATTACTCGGCAAGGAAGACTCCCACTACATCGATTACGTGAACGAGATTAACAAGGTGACCGCGGAACAGGTGAAGCAGATGATTGCCCGATATTTCGACCCGGACAAGATGACTGTCTCCATCGTCGGACCTGCAGAAAAATTAAAGGATGTCGGAAACTTCACCGTCGTTCCGCTCGACAGCCTCGATTTCAGAAAGTGAGTTTCGATTGAAAAGTTTTCCCATTCTCCTTTTTGCGTTCTTCGCTATCGCAAACGCCGGACCGACAAAGGGCGAACTGCGTCACAACGCCTGCGCCGCGGCGAAGGCTTGTCTCGCAACCATCCTGCCGAGATGTTCCGAAGGAGAACTCGTCCCTGTAGAAGACATCAAATACGACAAGGATTTTTGCGAACCTTTCAAGGATCTGAACTCGAGAGGAATCGATTTGCAAAGTCCCGTCACATTTGAAATTTTTGGGCATCTCGGAAACCGCTACCGGGTCATCTACGAGACATCGGGCGAGCTTCCCGTAAGCGGCGACATGATGAGCTATCTCTTCGACCACTTTCCGTTTACGACAGTTCTTGTCAATCTCTTTCAGGAAACCGAATATACCATCCATTACAATTCCGCAAACCAGAGGCTTTTCAGCGGCAACAACGGTGGGCATCTCTTTGGGGATTTCTACTGGGTTCTCCAGGACAGCGCGGGAACCGAAAAAGGATTTCACAATGTTTTTTACGGAAGCGGACGCTGCAAAATCCTGAAATGGAACCTGCACGGAATCGCAGTCGCCGTCTTGGACATGCATCCAGAAAACGGACAGACACATTACCGATTCAAGGCAATCGTCTTTCCGGCAAACGCCGTTCTCAATTCCATTATGAAAATGGGATTTTTCCGCGATGTGGTCAATTCCAAAATTGCGGAAATCATCCGAAACATTTCGGAATCTTCCGAAAGCTATGTCGCCGGAAACCACGCACCGGTCGATACATCGTCCATTCTCAAAAGCCCGCGCTTCGCGCCCGAACTCGCCGAATTCCGGGAAGTCGCCGCGGGAAAAATCAAATGGACCGTCGGCGATGCCGTCGAAAAGAAAAAGCAGGCCGCGCAACGGCAAAAACCCGTTTTCGTCACGGAAACCCCGATGATTTTCAAACAAATGAATCCAGGAAAATAGAAGGTTCCATGTCCAACTACAGCTATTCCTCTCCAGAAATGCAAGCGAAAATCGAAGCGCTTCTTCCGCGAATTACCGAGCATCGGCGCGACCTTCTGTTCAAGGTTGTGCAGAACCGCACAAGGCATTTCTGCATGGTCCTCGAAGATCTTTTCGACCCGCACAACATTTCCGCAGTCATCCGAACGGCGGAAGTCTTTGGGATCGAAGACGCGCATGTCATCGAGGAAGTCAATCCGTATAAAATCAATAAGTCCATTTTAAAAGGCTCGATCAAGTGGATGGACATCTATCTGTATAAAAAGCGCAAAGCCTGCCTTGAGCATCTCCGAAAGAAAGGCTACCGAATCGCAGTCGCAAGCACCAACACGGAAAATTCCGTTCTCGATTTGGATCTTTCGAAGCCGACTGCTTTTTATCTCGGCAGCGAATTTACGGGAAACCATCCCGACACGCTTGCCGCGGCGGATGCGGAATTCAAGCTTCCCCAATACGGCATCACGGAATCCATGAACGTTTCTGTCGCGGGTGGCGTTCTGATGTGCTACCTCGACCATTTCATGCAAAAGAAAGGACGCTCAGCCTACACGCTTCCCCCGGAAGAACGCGACGCCCTTCTTCTCGAATGGCTCGAACGGCACTTAAACGACGAAAGCGCTTCCAGTTCCGTCAAGCGCATTGACGAATAAACTAAATTAACTTCTGCGATGAAAAAGAATACCAGTTTATATCTCGCTGTCGGACTAGTCGTTCTGCTGGCCATCATCATCCTGATTTTCGGACTTTTCTTCCTGAACGACAAGGATCCGCGCGAAGTTTTCGACACTTACTATCTGCGCTTTCCGCAAGTGAGCACGCTGACGCTCGACGATCCGGTGAAAATCAACGGGGTCAAGCTAGGAAAAGTCGAAAACATTTACCTTTCGGGAAACCGCGTACTGGTCGTCGTGCGAATCCGCAACGATGTAAAGATTCCCGTCGGCTCCGAAATCCGCGTACAAAATATCGGCATCATGGGAGAACGCCAAATCGGAGTAATCCTGCACGATTCCTCGGCGCATTACGCTCCGGGCGACACGATCGATGGGCAGTTCGATGCCGGTATTGCGGAAGCTCTGGGCCTTGCCGGCGAAATCATCGACTCGACAAAGGTTCTCATCACGTCCGTCCACCAGGTAATGGACTCCACCATCGCCAATCCCGAATTTAGAAAGCAGTTCAAGACGATGATGAACAAGGCGGAAAATCTGGAAGACAGGCTTTCGAGAATGCTCGCCGATGCGGACCCGCAGATCAAAAAAAGCCTGAACAACCTCAACGAGGCGACGCTCAAGGTCAACGCCCTGCTCGACACGACAGCGGCTCCTGTCGGAGAACTCCTGTCGGATGCAAGCGGACTTATAAAAGATGCGGGAAACGTTATCGGCAAGCTGGATTCCGTCACCGACCGCCTGACGTCCATCACGAAGAAATTGCAGACAAAGGACAACACGGCGGGAATCCTCCTGAACGACCGCACTCTTCATGACGACCTGCTCCAAACGCTCCACTCCGCGGACAGCCTCTTCAAAATCATCCTCCAGGACGGTCTCGACGTAAACCTGGACCTCTTCTAATTTTATCGGGTAAATTTATGCAAAGCAGAGAAATCGTTGTCACAAACAAGCTTGGCGTACACGCTCGCCCAGCGGGAATGATCGTCGATCTCACCGGAAAATCCAAAAGCGACATCACCCTGGAATACGAAGGGAACAAGGTGAACGCCAAGAGCATTCTCAACGTGATGATGCTCGCCATAACGCCCGGTTCCACCGTGAAATTCATCGCAAACGGCGAAGACGAAAAACAAATTCTCGACCAGCTGGAACAACTTTTCCGCGAAAATTTCCATGAAGACCAAAACGGCTGAGAATCAGAAAATCCGCACAGTCCTTGTCGGGGTAGCGGCATCCCCCGGTTACGCTTACGGACACGTTCGAAAAATCGAGACCAGAAAGTTTTCCCTGGATTCATCCGCGCTTCCGGAAAGCGCCCTCGCCGCCGAAGAGGAGCGTTTCATCAAGGCGGTCGAAACGACTGCGAAAGAAATCGAAGACCTGAAAAAAGTCACGACGGAACGATTAGGCGAAAGCGAAAGCCGGATCTTCGATTCCCACCTGATGATGCTCAAGGATTCCATGCTGCTCGCTCCGATTGTTTCGAGCATCCGCAAGGAAGCCCACAACGCTCGCTGGGCGGTTCACAGTACGCTTTCCGCCCTGATTACCCAATTCGAAAACAGCAAGAGCGAAATCATGCGGGAACGCTCCACGGATTTGAAGGAGCTTTACAACCGGCTGCTTTCCGCACTCGAAGAAACGGCCCCCAAGCGCGCCGAAAAGAAATCGTCGGGACCCGCGATTATCATCTCGCATGAACTCACGCCCGGCATGTTGATGTCCATCGAAAAGGAAGAAGTCCTCGGATTTGCCACGGATATCGGCGGACGGACAAGCCACATTTCGATTCTCGCCCGGGCGATGCAGCTTCCGGCGGTTTCCGGTCTGCGGAACATCTCCCTGATTATCGAGGAAGACGATTCGCTCTTCATCGACGGCACGGGCGGCATGGTCATCATCAACCCGAACGAAGACGACCTGAACCGCTTCCAGGAAAAGCTCGCTGTTTACAACAAGCAGAAGCAAGAACTTTTCACGATGCGGCAGCTGGAGCCGATGACGCTCGACGGCAAATACATCACGCTCCAAGCGAACATCGAGCTTCCCATCGAAGCGGAATCCGTTCTCGACTTCGGGGCGACGGGCATCGGGCTTTACCGGTCGGAATTTCTGTTCTTCCGAAAGGGAACGCCAACCTGCGAGGAACAGGCTGCCGCCTACGAGCACATTTTAAAAAGGCTGAATCCGTATCCTGTCGTCATCCGGACGCTCGACGCGGGCGGAGACAAGCTCGTCTCGGACATTTCCGCAACGGACGAAGCGAATCCGTTTATGGGGTGGCGCTCCATCCGCGTATGCCTTTCCCGCAAGGACCTTTTCAAGGAACAGCTGCGCGCGCTTCTTCTCGCAAGCCGAGCGGGACATCTGCGCATCATGTTTCCCATGATCAGCAGTTTAAATGAACTGCGCGAAGCGAAAAAGCTTTACCAGGAATGCCGAACAAAACTTCTCAACGAAGGTTTTACCCTGCCAGAAGTGAAAATCGGCTGCATGATCGAAGTCCCCGCCGCCGTCATGATGGTCGATGTTCTCGCCAAGGAAGTCGATTTCTTCAGCATCGGAACAAACGACCTGATCCAGTTTACGCTCGCCGTCGATCGTACAAACGAACTGATTGCGAACCTGTTCGAGCCTCACCATCCCGCAGTTCTCAACATGATAGACCGAACCGTCCGCGCTGCCCACCACGAAGGGATTCCCGTATGCGTCTGCGGCGAAATGAGTTCGGATCCGCTATCGACACTTGTCCTTGTCGGCCTAGGCGTCGATGAACTTTCCATGACTCCGTGGAGCATCATGGAATGCAAAAAAATCATCCGCTCCGTAAATTACGAAGATGTCAAGGCGACAGCCCGAACCGTACTCAAGATGGATACGGCGGCAAGCGTCAATCGCTACCTTCGGCAAAAATACCTGCAGATGATTATCGATCTCGGAATTTCGAGCTTCATCACGTCGCATGACGTTAAAAACCCGTTGGCAAAAGATGATTAAAAACATTTTCCTTCTGGCGCTTCTCGCCTGCGCGACTCTCCAGGCCTCCGAAAACAATTCCAAGGAAGAGCTTGTCCCCGGCTATGATTTTCAGAACAAGGTCATCCGCTTCAATCGCAGCCAGAAGAATTGCGATACGCTTCCCGAAAGCATCGAAAAGGATTTCGCCTGCGCCGCAAAAGCCTATTACGCCGACAATTATTCCGAAGCCCTTTCCGCCTACCGAAATCTCATCGACAAGGACACGAGCATCGACAAGAGCATTCTCTCTCGAATCGCACGCTCGGAATTTGAAGAAAAACAGTACGAAAAAGCGAAGAAAACGATTGAAGAAGGCGACCGCCGATTTTCAAGTTCCCCCGAATGGAAAGAATTTGCGGACCGCATCCGGCTGGATCTGACATTGGAAAACCAGAAGATAAAGCCCAAGGCGAAAGCGGACTCGATCGACGCTTTCCTAAAAAACTATGGAGACGATCCGCGCGAACCGAAACTGCGTTACCGGAAAGGCGTCCTGCTCGAACAGGCGCGCCACTTCAAGGCGGCGAAAAAAGCCTATCTCTATGTTATCGCGCATCCTTCCGAATATGGCGACGCAGCCTGGGAGGCTCTCCGGCGAATCCGGGAACTTTCTCCCGCCGAATCCCTGAACGAAAAAATCACCTACGCAAACCGGCTATGCAGCAAGGGCTTTCACAAGGAATGCGCCGTCCTCATCGATTCCATCTTTGCGCTAGACGCGTCCAAGGCTCCCGCGAAAGATTCCATGAAAGCGTCCGAATTAAAAACTTCGGAAGATTCGATTCTTTGGAAGCTTCCCGCAAGCACGCTCTCCTTAAAGACCCGGATTTCTCTCTGGGAAAATCGAGCGAACGCCTACAAGAGCCAAAAAAAGGATACGCTCGCCATCCAAGCGTACCGCTTTCTCGTCGATAGCGTCGAAGCCCGCGCCACATGGCTGCAATCGCTCGTCCGCCTCTACCGCGCAAACAAGATGTCCAAGCAGGCAAACCAAATTGATTCGCTCTTCCAGGAAAAATTCCGCTACACGCTCCAGAACGCAAACAACATCTGGGTAAGGGCCTTTGAACTGGAACAAAAGGAAATGTTCGCCGAAGCGATTGCCAGCTACGACTCCCTGAACAATCCGAAATTCAAGCAAAGCAACAAACAGAAATGGGCCGATTTCCGAATCGCGCTCTGCTACTTCAAGCAGAACAAGATAGATTCCGCGATTATCGCGTTCAGCAAGGCGAAAGCTTCGGATTTTCTCTGGAGTTCAAGCGGAGCCAGAATGTTCCTCGGCGACATCTATTACGCACAAAATAAGCCAGAAGAAGCCAAGGCAGCCTACCTCGACTGCATCAAGGATTTTCCCGTAGGCTATTACGCCCACCGTTCCCGCGTCAAGCTCGTCGAATACAAACTGATGGATTCGTCCGCGGTTCCATGGCTCGCACCAAAAGATCTTTCCGATTCCGCAACGGTAAAGTGGATTCGCTCCGTCCAAGGCGGAACATCCGACACGTCTCACAGCGTGGCACGCTACCAAAAAGTCAAGCGACTTCTCGACCTGGGCTTTGCCGAAGAGGCTTACGACCTTTTCCATTTCGCAAAAAAGAAGAACAAGTCCCGGCTGGAATTTCTCTACAGTTACGCTTCGCTGTTTCTCGCCTACAACGAACTCATCCAAGGATACGCCTTGGCGCGTTCTTTCCAGAACCTCATCCCGAGAAAATACCTGGGCGACGCACCACGGGGCGTGATGAAAGTCCTCTACCCGATGCCGTTCAAAAACAAAGTATTCGCCGCTGCGGATTCTTCCATCGACCCATTTTTCGTCTATAGCGTGATGCGGCAGGAATCCACGTTCAACTA
Organism: Oscillospiraceae bacterium; assembly: GCA_963660275.1. Taxonomy (GTDB): domain Bacteria; phylum Fibrobacterota; class Fibrobacteria; order Fibrobacterales; family Fibrobacteraceae; genus Hallerella. Next base: position 6,986 of record CAVKXR010000001.1, on the reverse strand, counting down.
CCTGATTACCAGCCCGGCAAACGCCTGCGGTCTTTTGCAAATCATTCCGCCGACGGCAAAGAAGCTCGCCAAGGCAGAAGGCCTAAATTCCTTTTCGCCGAAGCTTCTTTACAATCCTTATGTAAACATCCGTCTGGGCGTCCGCTACCTCAAGGATCTTCTCGTCGAATACGAAAACGATCCGATGTACGTTCTCGCCAATTACAACGCCGGTCCCAAACCCGCCAAGCGTTGGCAAGCCGAAGGAAAGGACCTTCCCTGGGATTTGCGCGCCGAGGAAATCAGCTACTGGGAAACCCGCGATTACGTGAAGCGCGTCCTCGGAAACTACTGGGTCTATGCGGAAGTCTGGAACCGCTAAATGCTCTTCTTCGTTCTCACCCTAGGCGCAGCGGTCTGCTTTGCATTCGGAAACGTCCTTTCGAAATCGGGCGTCGCATCGTCCGGCAGAAAAGCGGACCCGCACCATCCGGTAAAATTTCTCTTCGGATTTCTTTCGTCAAAGCGCTGGTGGACGGGATTTTCCCTGTCCGCGCTCGGAAACGTCGGCAACTATGCGGCAATGGCGCTTTACAACCTGAGCCTCGTCAAGCCCATATCCGCGCTAAATCCCGTTCTCACGGCGATTTTCGGGCGCATTTTCCTCAAGGAACCCATCAACCGCCGAATCGTCGTCGCGATTGTCTGCGTTCTCTGCGGGCTTCTCTGCGCGGCATTTGAAATCGACGAAGAAGCCGGTTCTCAAAACACCAAGGCTCTGTGGATTTTCATTTGCAGCGCGGTCGTTTTCGCCTTTGCCAGCTACGCGATTTTTCGCCGGAACGAAGTCAGCGATTCGATCGTTATGGGAATCGGCTACGGCCTTTCCGACATTCTCTACAAGAGCCTCGCCATCGACGCCACCGAAAAGGGAATCGAAATGTCCTGGAACGAGCTTCTGTTCTGGATTTCGGATATCCGCCTATACGCCTTTCTCGCCGCCTATCTCACCGCATTTATTTTCACCCAGGTCGCATTCTCCCGCGGGCGCGCCCTGTTCGTGATTCCCTTTAGCGCGGCCATCGGAGCGGTCGTCCCCATCCTCGCCGGAGCGGTCGTCTTTTCCGAGCCGTTTCCGCCCACAAAAATCGCAAGCATCGCTCTGGTCATCGCCGGGTCAAGCCTCTTCATCGCAAGCCCGCGCCAAGTGATACAAAAGACATTGCAAAGGAAATTCAATGCAGACAAATGAAATCTGGTACAAGGCGACTGGTCACTGCCAAGCGTCCGATTACGATCTCGCCACGGTCTTCTTGATGGATGCAGGCGTCGGCGCGCTGGAAGAACTCGAAACTTCGACGTCCGAGCGAACCGATTTCTGTTTCTATACCGAATCCGCCGAAAAGCGCCAAGCGATTATTTCCAGGTTTCCCGAATATCATTTTACAACCGAAGACGAAATCGCAAAGGATTGGGATCGCTGGTGGAAAGATCGCGCAACGCCAGTCCACGTTTCCAAAAGGCTTTGGGTCAGACCTCCGTGGGTAAATTTCACGCCCGAAGAATCCGATGCGATTCTGCTTGAACTCGAAGCGAAAAGCGCCTTTGGAACCGGCGACCACGCCACGACGGCACTCATCGCTGGCATGATCGAAAATCTTGATTTAAAAGGAAAAAGCTTTCTCGACATCGGAACGGGAACAGGGATTCTCACGATGCTTGCCGACAAACTCGGCGCGAAACTCGCCATCGGAACGGAAATCGATATGCTCGCGCTCCCCTGCATCGCCGAAAATTTTGAAAAGAACCGCTGCAAAAACGCACGCGCAGTCTTCGGATTTCTGGATGTATTCCAAGCGGGGATGCAATTCGACCATATCGTCTGCAACATGATCCGCACCGAATTCTGGCCACTGCGAAAAGACGTGGAACGATTGCTCGCGCCCAAAGGACATTTCATCTTGACAGGGCAGCTCACCGCCGAAAAGGACTATGTGCTCGACTGGTTCAAAGAATGCCGGTTCAAGATGCTCCGCGAACAGACCCGTGACGAATGGTGGTGCGTCGAAGCGGAACGCCTCTGAGGAAAATATGGAAACCCTTTTTGTAAAAGCCGCCAAGGGAAAGACGACAGAAAAGCCCGTTTGGATGATGCGCCAAGCCGGACGTTACCTACCCGAATACCGGGAATTGCGCGACCGCTTCCCGAACTTTCTTTCGTTTGTACAAAATCCGGAAGCCGCTGCGGAAGCGACGCTCCAACCCGTAAAGCGCTTCGACGTGGATGCGGCGATTCTTTTCAGCGATATTCTCGTAACGCTTCCCTGTATGGGATTCGACCTGAAATTCGTGCCAGGTAAAGGACCCGTCATTGAAAATCCGATCCGATCGATTTCCAACGTGCAAAATTTACGAGACGTCGATTTTGAAAAAAGCCTGGATTATACAGCGAAAGCCATCAAGCTCGTTCGCAAGAACCTTTCCGAATCCAAATCGCTCCTCGGATTTGTCGGAGGGCCGCTCACAATCGCCTCTTACGCCATCGAAGGCGGAAGTTCCAAGGACTTGTACCGGACAAAGGCTCTTTTTTACAACGACCCGCAGACATATAAGCTTTTCTTAGAGCGCATCGCCCATTTGACAGGCGAGTATCTCGCTTTCCAGGCAAACTGCGGAGCGGACGCTTTGGTCATCATGGATTCGTGGGCGGGACTTCTCGGCAAATCGGATTACGAACAGATGGCAAAGCCTTACACCGAAACCGTGATTTCCATTGTACACAAACTCACAGACGCTCCGATAATCCATTACGCAAACGGAGCTTCCCATTTGACGGAATCGCTCATGACGCTAGACGCCGCCGTCTTCGGCGTCGATCACCGCTCGGAACTTTCCGCGCTTTTCAAAAAATATCCCGATAAAATTTTCCAGGGAAATCTAGACCAGGCGTTGCTTTTTACCGATCCCGCACAAATTAAGTTTCACACAAATGAAATTCTAAAATGCGCAAAGAATCGCCCGCATATCATGAATCTCGGCCACGGAATTTTACCCGAGACGCCGATTGAAAATGTCCGAGCCTTTATCGATGCGGTCCACGAATTTTAAGCTTCACCTGCCGAGCCAACCGAAATAGTTTCCAGCAAATCCGATAGCCGAAAAACTTGATACGCACTGCGGCTTTTTGAGCAATCGACTTTTCCGGTTCCGCAAGCCACTTTAAACGAAAGTCGCTGTCGGGAAAACCTTCATCCCGAATGAATTTTTCGTAATCGAGCATCAAGGCATCGCCGGCTCCATGGTTCCAGAAGAAGCACGCTTCCCCAAAAGTCCATCGCCGTTCCAAAAGCTTGCGCTTTACAAAACCGCCCTTTTTTCGGATGAGTTCCGGGTAGGAAAACAGCACAGGAGATTCGGTGCGAAAAATCGGGGCGAGGGAAAATCCCTGTTCACGCAAAAAGACGCTCGTTCCGACTTCCAAGCGTTTCACCGTATCGTAAAAATCCACGCCTTCCGGCTCCGCCAAAAGCCAACGACAAAAAGTCGCGACAGCAGACTGTTTCAGATAAAGAAAGAACGACTGTAAATGCGGCGCATATTCATCGTTTTCCGTAAGCGACACGACATCCGCCGAATTTTCTTCCGCCGAATTGAAAAAGGATTGGAAACGGTTTTGAAAATACACGATGGAATCATTTACAAGAACCAGACGTTCCCATTCTTCCCGCCGAAATTTCGCCGTATATTGGATATAGCGTTTCCACATTCCGAAATCATAACCGCGGTTTTCGGTAAAGAAAAGCTCAATCCGGTTGGAATCCAAAAAAGCATGGGAAGACGCGTCCAAATCGCGTTCGTTGGTCAGATAGACTACCGAGAATCCTGTTCGGCAAAGACCTTCCAAGGCATAGCGCACATAGCCCGGCAAAGATTCTCCCGTCTGAAACGAGGCGTAGAGAATCTTGCGCAAAGGCTTTCTTTTCTGCTCCGGCATTGGTCAGCGCTTTTTCGAATGGATTCGACCGGAATCACGCCGGGAATTGCCAAAGCTTCCCGTTTTTTTCTTTCGCCCGAAACCTTTTTTCGTGTGCGAAGACTTTCTTTCCGAGCGTCCTTCCGAATCCGATGAACGTCTGCGGCTCCGTCCATAGCCTTCGCTCTCGGACCGGGAGGCTTTCCGCTTGTTCGCTTTGCGGTCTCCGCCATAGGATTCCCGAACCTTTCGCCGTTCGCTCGGACGGAGAGCGGAAAGTTCGCTTTCGTCTGGCTGCGTAACCAGCCCGAGTTCTTCGGCGGCTTCATCGCGGGACTTCGCTTTCATCTTGCTGAGCTTTCCATCGGAAATTTTGGAAAGAATCGCAAAGTCCGCCTCCCCGCGAACCGGATTCGTGCGAAGCAGGCGTACCCGAACCTTGTCACCACGCGCAAAGGTCTTTCCGCTGCGCTTGCCGTAAACGGTTCCCTTGTCCGGATTGAAGATGTAATAATCGGAGCCGGCGATATCGCGGAAACGGACAAGTCCTTCTGCCTGCGGATCATCGACTCCGACATAGATGCCCCATTCCTGGACGCCCGTCACCGTCGCATCGAATTCCTCGCCGAGATGCTTCCGCAAAAGCCACGTTGCGCAAACCTTGAGCGACATGCGTTCCGTCTTTTGGTTCTTCACTTCGTTCGCCGAAATTTCGGAGCAGACCGCGACCACGTCCCAAGCGCGCTTCGCATCGGTTTCTTCCTGCGTCTTGCGCGAAAGTTCCCGGTGGCACCACAGATCCGCATAACGGCGAATCGGGCTAGTAAAGTGCGCATAGTCCTGCCAGTTCAAGGCAAAGTGTCCAAAACAGTTGCTGTCGTAATGCGCCTTCTGCATACTGCGCAAAATCCGCATAATGATTTCGTCATCGCCTTTCGCCCGCGCGATCAGATGCTGGTAAAGCTTGAAAATTTCCGGATTCAGGTTCGTATCGCCACGGCGCGGCTTTCCCAGTTCCCGAAGAGAAATCGGGCTGTCCTTGAACAGGTCGGGCATCAGGTAATAAAGTTCCATGATATCTTTTGTATCGGGAGCTTCATGGACGCGGAAAACGCCCTGCAAATGCCGACGTTCCAGTTCCTTGGCGCAGCACTGGTTCGCAATCAGCATACACTCTTCGATCCAATGGTCCGATTCGTTCTCTTCGCGGGGGACGATTTTTTCCGGTTCGCCGTTCTCGTCGAACTTGCAGCCGAGTTCCGTGCTGCCGAGTTCCAGGATTCCCGTTTTCCGGCGGTTCGCCCGGAGCAAGTCCGCGACTTCCTGTAGAGCTTTCACATGTTCGTCGCCGTTTTCCAGACGCTTCACCGCTTCGCCGTAAGTGATGCCCGCGGTGATGTTCACAAGGCTCTTCTTGAATTCAAAGCTTTCGACATTCGCGTTCGCATCGAGTTCCATGAGACAGCTGAACGCTAAGCGGTCAACGCCCTGGTGCAAGGAACACAGGTCGCTCGAAAGGCGATCGGGAAGCATCGGCACGGCGGTCCACGGCAGATACTGCGTAAAGCTGCGCGTAAGCGCCTCGTCGTCAAGCTCGGAGCCTTCCGGCACGTAATGACTCACATCGGCGATATGAACGCCCAAGTGGAATCCGCCGTCGGGACGCTTTTCGACAGAAATCGCATCGTCGTGATCCATCGCACCGTCCGGATCGATGCACAGGATATACGTCTTCCGCAAATCGACCCGTCCATCGACCAGATCCTTTTCCGAAGGTTCTTTCTGCTTGTTTACAAATTCCATAATGGAATCGGAAAATCCTGCGGGCAGCGAAGCGTCCTTCATGAACTGCGTCTTGACAGCATTCCAGGAAAGTTCGCCCTCCATCGCCGAACGGTCAACCTTCGCGAGCATCGAATGTTTTAGTTTCGGATGCGGATAAAGCGTAAAAGCAATCGTGTCGCCGTCCTTGCCGGGAGCCTTGCTGCGATGCGCCATTTCATAGACTTTGCCCGAAGCGGAATCGGTGACTTTCCACCAGTCATTACCATCCGGGCTGAGAACTCCGCGATGCACACGGCTTTCGTCATCGTCAAAAGTCGCCTTGCGACGGCTTGCCGCTGCCGGGCGGCGGTTATCCTTTTCCTCCGATTCGAAAGTTTCGACATCGCTCTTTCCGGGCGTATATTCCTTGTTGCTCGTCCGGGCAAGCGTTCCTTCGCTGACCATTTCGGCGAGCAGCTGTTTGAAAGCCAATTTGTTGTGTTTGGAAATGCCCATCGCACGGCGAAGCTGGCTACCGACCATCGGCTCGTCGCGTACCACGGCGACAATCTGTTCTTTTGTGGGCAAATTTTGCATGATAAATCTCCTATCTATTCAGAAAATAGGTAAATCAAATATCAAAAATCAAAAAGTCCCAAAAAAATCCGATTTTCCAATGCAGAAGGCTGGGATTAGAACCGAGTGTTTAGTGAATAGTTGTTAGCCGGGAGAAATTAGGATTCAGGAATCAGTGGTTAGAATGGGATAAGGGATGTGGTGAGAGGGACGAGGGACAAGAGCATCTGAGCGGACTTTTTCCTTTTGGCGACATCCACCCTAACGCCGCTCAACTTGTCATTGCCGGGCGTGACCCGGCAATCTTTGCCAAACTGTCATATCGCGCTTAGCTCGACAAGCTCGCTAACCTGTCATTACCGGGCATAGCCCCGACAATCCCTGAGATTCCCCGGTCTGCGTCCGCCGCGGCGGACAAGCCGGGGAATGACAGTGTAACGAGCCGGGAAATGACGGTAAACAGAAAACAGTTCGCTTCGAATTACCGCATCCCGTGTCTCGCATAGCGTGTCCCTCGTACCACTTCTCGAAAGCTTAAACGTCCACAGCCTAATCCCTGATCCCTAAACTTAGACGTCAACTGTTCTAAGCTCCGCTTAATCCACCTCGACGACTTTTCGGCTGTTCGTTGCACCACAGACGACGCGGACCGAGCTTTTGGGCTTCTTAAAAAATTCAGCGAGAACCTTGCAGA